>JABUUR010000444.1 GCA_021443065.1 Fibrobacter sp. | reverse complement strand
GCCAAGCGGCTCAACAGCCGTCTGACCATTGCCGACAAGGACTTGGAACGCCTTCGCAAGCGGGTAAAGAGCAGCGAAGAACATATCAATAGGCTTTCTGCCCAGTACTACGAAAACCTGGGCAAGCAACCCGAAGAAAAGAAGGCCGAGGTTAAAAGCAAGGAAGAGGAAATCCTGGAAAACACCTACAACAGCATGTACGACTTCGAGTAGATTTTTTCAAAAAAAAATTGCGAAATATGGCGATTGTCAAAAAATGACAGTCGCTTTTTTTTATATTGCCTGCACAGAAAGGCACTAGTGTGTTAAAGTCCGACTAGTCAAAAAGTGTCGGTGCCTTATAGGAGAACTTATGAGAATTTCCGCCAAGAAGAAGGTGAATGCCGCTGCCGTCAGCGTGGTTGATGTCCCCGAACAAAAGCCTTGGGCGACGGGCTTCGAAGTGTTCAAGCGCCGTATTGACGAGCAACTGCAAATGAACGGTTTTAGCGACGGTCTGCTGGATGCGGAGGATCTGCTGCCCTTTTACCGCATGGGCGAAAGCGAAACCTACGTGCTTGCCGCCCTAGGCTGCTGCATGTAGGCGAGGGTATGGAGCAATGGGCTACTTATGGGCAAAGGGCTGTGCCGAATAGAAAATTACGTTACGTTGAGGAGCGCGCCGGTTGTCAGACCTTTTCGAACGAAAATCCTCGCCGGGCTTATTTCGCCTTGTAACTTACAAAACGGACGTTGTCGCAGTAGTCCTTGTGGATTCCCGCAAACTCCAGCCAGGGGTAGTTGACGGCCTCGGCCTTCAGCACCTCCGCCTGCTCGGACCCGATTTCCAGGAAAATGCCCGCGCCGCTGCTGAGGCGGCCTTCGGTTTGCTGCAAAAGTCTGCGGACCAAGTCCAGACCGTCGGCTCCGCCATAGAGTGCCAGAGCCGGATCGAACTTGTCTACCTCCGGCTGTAGTTTTCCCTTTTCGGAGTTGGGAATGTAGGGCAGGTTTGCCACCAGACAATCGATTTTCTTGCCCGAGTCAAACCCGGCGGCAGTTAGAACGCCTGCGGTGGCTGCGTTCAGCAAGTCCCCTTGGGCAAACACCAGTTTCTCATTGTCCAATTCATTGGCAGCTGCGTTTTCCTTGGCAAGTGCCAATGCGTCTTCGGAAATGTCGCAGGCTAGGACTTTTGCGGATTCCATTTCCTTGGCGCAGGAGATGGCGATGCAGCCGGAACCGGTACCGATTTCAACGACGAAGGGCGATTTCATGCCTTTCACGCTGTTCTTTACCATGTCCACGATGTCTTCGGTCTCGGAACGGGGAATGAGGGCTCGCGAATCGCACTTGATGATAAAGCCGCGGAAACTAGTGTCACCGATGATGTGCTGCAGGGGCTCGCGGTTTGCCCGCCGTGCAACCAGGGGGCGCAGGGAGTCCAGTTCTGCAGGGGTCAGGGGCTTTTCGAAATTCAGGTAGAGATCCATGCGGTTCTTCATTCCCAAACCGAAACTGATAATGTGCTGGGCATCCAGCAGGGGGTCGGGCACGCCCTTCTTTTCGAAGAATACCTTGGTGCGGTTCAGGATTTCAAGAACCGTCATGGGACCGTTGTTTGCGGGTGCTGCCATAAACCTACTCGAATCAAGCGTTGAACTTGCCCAGTTTTTCCTGTGCGTTAGCCATCTGGAGGCCGTTGATGACCTCTTGCAGGTCGCCTGCTACCACCTGGTCCAGATTGTACAGCGTAAGGCCGATACGGTGGTCGGTAACGCGATTCTGGGGGTAGTTGTAAGTGCGGATTTTGGCGGAGCGGTCGCCGGTACCTACCAGGGCCTTGCGGCTGGCGGCTTCCTCGCGTTCCTTTTTGGCGATGACTTCGTCCAGGATCTTGGAACGCAGCATTTCCATGGCGTGCAGGCGGTTCTGCAGCTGGGAACGTTCTGTCTGGCAGCTTACCACCACGCCGGTAGGAATGTGGGTCAAACGGACTGCGGAGTCGGTCTTGTTGATGTACTGGCCGCCGGCGCCGCTACTGCGGTAGGTGTCCATGTGGATGTCCGCCTCGCGGATTTCTACGTCCACTTCTTCGGCTTCGGGCAAAATGGCCACGGTGGCTGCGGAGGTGTGCACACGGCCCTGAGTTTCGGTTTCGGGCACGCGCTGTACACGGTGTACGCCGCTTTCGAACTTCAACGTACCGTAAACGCTGTCGCCTTCGATATAGGCGCGAATTTCCTTGTAGCCGCCTACGGTGCCTTCGCTCAAATCCTGGATGGTAATCTTCCAGCCCATCTTTTCGCAATAGGCGCGGTACATACGGAACAGGTCGCCTGCGAACAACGCGGATTCGTCGCCGCCGGTACCGCCGCGGATTTCGATGGTGGCGTTACGGAAATCCCAGGGGTCCTTGGGAACCATCAAGATTTGCAACTCGTCGGTGAGGCCCGGGAGAGTCTTTTCGATGGTGCTCAATTCAGACTTGGCCATGGCCACCATTTCCGGGTCGGAATCGCCCAGGGCCATCTTCCATTCTTCCTGGTCGCTTAGCATCTGGAGGTATTCCTTGGCCTTGATCACGGCCTTTTCGATACCCTTGTACTGCTTGTGAATCTTGTTATAACGAGTCTGGTCGCCCAAAACATCGGGATTGCCCAATTCGGATTCCAGTTCCTCGTACTTTTCAATAAGTTTTCGTGCTTTGTCTTTCATCGCTGCCAAATGTAGAAAATAAACAGGCCCCTATCCGGTTGGTCTTTCGCCTTTCCTCAAAATTTGTCCTAGAACTGGTTGATGAAGAACGTGATGCAAAGGCTGTTGATAAAGTCGGCGAACATGCTGCCTACGATGGGGACAAGCAGGTAGGGCTTTACCGCGGGGGCGAACTTGTTGGTCAGGGCCTGCATATTGGCCATGGCGTTGGGGGTGGCGCCCATGCCGAAACCGCATACCCCCGCCGAAAGGACCGCTGCGTCGTAGTCTCGTCCCATCACGTTGAATACGATAAAGTACGCAAACAGGAACATCAGAACTGTCTGTGCAAGGAGAAGCACTACCAAGGGGAGCGCCAGGGAGGCCAATTGCCAAAGCTTCAGGGTAATCATGGCTATCCCCAGGAACAGGGACAGGCAAATCCCGCCCACGTCGCTGATTTCGCCCATGTGAACCTCGAACTTGCTGCTGTATTCGCAAATGTTGCGCATTACCGCGGCAACAATCATGGCCCCGATATAGGAAGGGAACGTCATGCCGGTCTTGGAGAGCAATGCGGAGATAAAGGTGCCCACGCCCATGGCGATGGAAAGTTGGAACGCCGCGGTGGAGTAGCGCTTGGCGGAACGGCGGTACTTGCTCTGTTCCTCCTTCAATTCGGTCTTGTCTTCTGCCTTGATGGATTTCAAGAGGTCGCCCTTGATAATGAGTTTGCGGCCCAGGGGGCCTCCCATGAGGGATCCTGCCACCAGCCCGAAGGTTGCCGCCGCGGTGCATAGGGTCGTGGCGCCTTCCATGCCCAAGCCTTCGAGCACCGGGCCGAAGGCCCCTGCGGTACCATGGCCGCCCACCATGGAGATGGATCCTGCAGAAAGGCCTACCAATGGGCTTACCTGAAGGACCTTCGCAAGCGTCACTGCGAGTCCGTTTTGGCAAAGGATAAGGGCGCAGACGCATACTAGCAGGAGCACCAGGTTTATACCGCCGCTTTTCAGAATTTTCAGATTGGCGTTAAAGCCCACCGAGGTAAAGAACACCATCATGCAGATGGATTTCAGTGTCTCGTCGAACTGGAATTCCAGAATGTTTAATTTGTACAAAATACAGGAGACGCTGGCAAAGACAATGCCTCCCACCACAGGGGAGGGTATGCAGAATTTATCGAGGAACCGCAATTGCTTTTTGAGGTTGGCTCCGAAAACGAGAACCACAACGGCCAAGGCCAAGGTCTGATACATGTCTAGCGATAACTTGTACATCAAATCTCCTTAAGGCTGGTTGAGCATGCCCATAGGAGTGTTCAAGATAGAAAAATAAATCGCCGATACAAAAAGCCTCCGTCGCCTTGTGGCGCTGGAGGCTTTTGAAACCGGTTGTGTCAGCCCAGGGGGACTCCCCGGATGTGTCTAATCTTTGACGCAACGAACGGAGTTGCCGTAATTCTTATAGTCGTTGTACTTGTCTGCGCTTGTTTTTTTGAAGTCGAAAATCCAGTCGAAAGCATCCTTCTCGGTATCTTCGTTGGAAGTCCAGAAATAGGATTGCTTGCCGAAAAGATCGAAATCTTCGTCACCAATGAAGCCACCTGCAGGCAAAACGGCAAATCCGTAATCATCTTCGCCATTGCCGTCATTGTCCCACCCGCTGGTGGATTTCAACTTGGTTCCTGCAGTACTTGCCCCACCTACTGCGAGCCATAGGGTTTCCCATTCGTCGACATCGGGAATGTGCCATCCATCGGGGCAGATACCTTGAGTGACGCCGTTGGGCTTGCATTCACTTCCAAAAGCGCAGTCCCCGTTGTTCATTGCCACTTCCCAAGTGTAAAGGCGACCGTATATGGTGCAATTTTTGTCGGAAGAATCTGCAGCAACGTCTTTCTCTCCTTCTGCGTAACATCCGCTCCAGGCATCTTTGCCTAATTTAGAAACGTCGCCCGGATCGTAGTTCAAGTTTTCGGCCATCCAGAGTTGTTTGCCGATTTTTACTGCACGATAAACCTGGTCGTCGCGAGAGTCTTTGAAACAACTGTAGTCGGCATCGGCATTCATCAAGCTCCAGTTTGGCTTTTTATCATCCGGGTACGCCGTGCAAGAACTTACGGAAGCGATAAAGACCTTGTCTTCATCCCCGCACTGCATGTATATTTTTATTTCGGTTAGGGTTGTATCGCCCGTCAGTTTACAAGGTTCCCCGTCTTTACCGGATGGGCCTGTTTTACCTTTGTCGCCATCTTTACCGTCTGTTCCATTCCATACGACGCGGACTTCGTCACCGCAAGTAATTGCTATGCCGCTGCGATCACTTTGGGTGGTGTCGGACAATGTGCAGTTTTCACCATCTTCTCCTTTGGGGCCTGCGGCACCGTCTTCTCCAGAGCAGGCTGCGCATACGGCCATGCCTACCACGAGAGAAAGCAAAAGAAACGATGGTTTTAGTTTGTTAAGATTCATTGTGTTCTCCTACTATGATATGATTTGTGCGTATCATGCCAACGAATGTCGGCGTAGCCAAGATAGTATTTGTGTATTGCCCTGTCAATCAAGATGGTTTTTATGATCTCACAACATGGCAAAAGTGTAAATTATATTTTAGATCATCAGGATCAAATGGTAAATGTACCGCAGCCTTTAGCCGAAGAATATCTGTCGGAATTATTTTAAAGTTGGATTTAAAATTTACGCCTTTTTTTATCTAAATTTTCCATTATGGAAATGACTCCCATAGGAACTTTTTTCGGCGATGCGGTTTACAAGTACGATGCCCCGCGGCAAGGGCGTCTTTTTGCAGGGCATCCCGGAAGAATCGTCCTCAATTCGGGTTGCAATTACGAGATGGCCCTTCGGGATTTGGAAGGGTTCGAACGCGTCTGGGTAATTTTCCAGTTCCACGAAAACGCGGGTTGGCGGCCCACTACGCGGCCCCCAGTGCCGCCCAAGGGAAAAGACCGGGTGGGGACATTTGCTAGCCGCAGCCCTTACCGCCCAAACCCCATCGGGTTGAGCTGTGTTCGTTTGCTTAAAATCGACAGTCTTACTTTGTTTGTAGATGAAGCCGATCTGCTGAACGGCACACCCGTTCTCGATATAAAACCCTACATCCCCATGGCCGATGCGTTCCCCCAGGCGAAGGCGGGATGGGTTGACCTGCAGGTGGGCGAAATCTGGAATGTGGAGGGGACCGAAACCTTTTTGAATGCGAACCGATGGATTGCAGATAATAGCGATTTCGATCTGATGAGTTTTGCGCAAGTTCAACTGAGCCGAGGCGGTTTTGACAAGGATGTTTTTGACGGAAGCCGCCGCCGCTTGGCTTTGGACGAAAATGCAAAAACGGGTGAACTTGCCTACCGCACTTTTAGGATTGATTTTTGCTACGACGAAATACAAAAATCCGTGACGCTTTTGAATGTCAGGTCCGGCTATAGTAAAGAAGATTTAGACGAAAACGCCCCGGACAAATACGGCGATAAAAAGCTTCATCGGGAGTTCTTGTCGAAGTTCTCTCCCAATACAAGAAGCCTGTAAATCGCTTCTTCACTGCCGACTTTACGCTTGTCTTTTTCGTTACGGCCAAAGGTCTTGTGCCAGTCCTTGTCGGTGGGCACGATGGCGTCGTCGGCTGGCCAGGGGCGGATAAATCCCGGAGGCAATAGGCTGTAGAGCTTGCTGCAGTCGATGTCCAAGTCGCCTACCCGCGGGGGCAGGGGGCCCGCTTCAATTCTCAGGCAGCCTTGCAGAAGTTCCTGAGGGTAGCCCCCGATGGCGTTCACCAGCTGGCCTGCGTTGTAGAGGGTTACCCGACGAGGGCCGCCGCAGTTGTATATACCTGCAGGAAATTGATGCTCCAGAATGTACTGGACCACACGGCATAAGTCGCCACCGTAAATGGGCCTGCGGTATTCGTCAGTGTAAAGTGTGGCGGGGCGGCCCGGCCTAAAGCGGTAACTGATCCAGTCGATGGCCCCTGCGCAACCGCCGGGAGCATAGTCCATGGGCAGCGGTACCCTAAGCATTACAGCGTCCGGCTTGATCCGCTGGATTTCGATTTCCGCTTCCAGCTGGTGCCTGCCGTAGTTGTGGATGGGGTCCTTGGGGGCGTCGTCCTTGTAGGGGCGCAGATGGGCGGTTTCTTCGCTTCCACTCCAGACCATGTCTGTTGAAATACGCACGAAGGTGCAGCCGAAATCTGAGGCCAACTGGGCGGCATCTACCCCCTGTTCGCAGTTCAGCAGGCGGCTGCGAGGGGTGTCGCATTCGCAGGCTTTCAACGCGCAATTACCGCTTGCGTCGATGACGGTGTTGAACTCGTGCTTTTCGAAAAGTGCGGTAAGCCCTGCGGTATCCTCGGCGTCGAGGGCCACAACGTCTTGACCGAAAACGCAGGGGTGCTTGTGGGGGCGGATTCCGATGAGCGGGGGCTTCGCATCGGGATGCCGCGGTGCCGGATGAATGGTGCCGCTGGTGCCGTCGCTTACGTCGGTTCCGCCGAAAAGCCGGTTGAAATGCCTAAAAAGTGCGTAGCCGGGAACGCCGTTCAATCCTAGAACGAGAATGGGAAGTTTTAGCGAGCGAGTTTCCACTTGAGGTAGCCCGCCATTTGCAGGGGGTGTCTGAATTCGCCGTTTGCCATTTTGGACTGCAGTTCTTCGTCGCTCAAGGTGCTGCATTCGATTTCTTCGGTGTCGTCAAAATGGGCGTTCCCTGCAGGAATTACATCGTCGATGAACACCACATGGAACCTGCCCCGATGTCGGTCCGGATTCACCGGAAAATTACCGAGATACTGAATT
>JABUUR010000337.1 GCA_021443065.1 Fibrobacter sp. | reverse complement strand
ACGGGCGTGACCATTCCTGAATGGACGGCGGTCTTGATGCTTTGCTCCATGAATTCTCCTGCACTCTATATGCAGGCAGCGTTCCGTGCACAAAATCCTTGTCTCTTTATGGATAAAGATGGCAAAACATACCGCAAGGACAATGCCTACGTGTTCGATTTTGATCCGGCACGCACGCTAACCATCGTGGAGACTATCGCCAATGACCAATACCGCGATACGGCAGGCGGAGCAGGAGACAGCGAAAAACGCAAGAAACACGTTCTTGAATTGTTGAACTTTTTCCCGGTCGTAGGCGAAGACGATAATGGGGAAATGATAGAACTGGATGCCGAAAAAGTGCTGACCATTCCAAGGCATATCCATGCGAAGGAAGTCGTGAACCATGGTTTCATGAGCAATTTCTTGTTCCAGAACATTAGCGGAATTTTTGCAGCACCTTCGATTGTGAACGAAATTCTAACGAAAGTAAATCCAGTAACCAAGGCGGAAGCGGAAAAAAACATCGTCACGCAAGAACAAGCCAATGAACTTCCCCTAGATGACAAAGGAAATGTCGATGTTACTACGGAACAGGTAATTGGAACCGCAGCCGATAAATTCGGCGATCCAGTATTTGCAACACAATCAAATGATTATGAAGTAAATGTAAACAAGTTGCTGCACAATAGCAAACCATCTGAAATAGAAAACGTTCTTAGGGATTTGACTGCCGTTTATGACACTTCGGTAAAGAAGGTTGCCGAAGAAGCCAAGGAAAAGTTCGGTAAGGACATGACCAAGTCACAGTCCAAGGAATTTGAACGAATACTGCACGATTACGGGCAAAAGAAAATCAGTTCTGCCGCTGCCGATTTCAAGATAGAAGCCGGCGATGCGGAACACAGGCGTGATAAGGCGCTTGAAAACTGCAATTCCAAGGCAGAAGAAAAACAGATTCAGCAGACCTTCAGCAACGAAATCAATGCGGCCAAGAAAAAATTCCAGGAGATCGTTTCAGATACCGCGGACATCTGGAAAAAGGCTACCGAAGAAACCGTAAAGGCTGTCGAAGAGAGCAAAATAGAAAAGAAGAAAAACGACATTGAAGAAAAAGTTCGCGATCACTTGCGTGGATTCGCTCGCACGATTCCCTCTTTCTTGATGGCTTACGGAAACGACAATACAACTCTCGAAACATTTGAACGAGACATTCCGGGCAATGTATTCCTCGAAGTGACAAGTATTACCGTTGACGAGTTCAAATTCCTCCGTGATGGGGGCGATTACACCGATAGCGAAGGCAAACGTAAACATTATGAAGGTCATCTCTTTGATTCAGTTGTGTTCAATGACTCTGTGAAGGAGTTTATGCGTAAACGTTCAGAGCTTGCCGACTACTTCAAGGAATACGTGAAGGGCGATATATTCGATTTTATTCCGCCTCAGAAGACAAACCAAATCTTTACACCGAGAAAAGTCGTAAAGGATATGGTGGATATGCTCGAAAAGGAAACGCCGGGCTGCTTTGACGACCCGGAGCACAACTTCGCCGACCTGTACATGAAATCGGGACTTTATATCACCGAAATCATCAAGCGTCTTTATCGCTCGGGAAAAATGAAAAAAATCTTCCCTGATGATGCTAAAAGACTAGAGCATATCGTCAAGAATCAAGTCTGTGGAGCTGCACCCACCGAAATTATATACATGATTGCCATGCATTACATTTTCGGATTCAACAACGAAATTGAAGGTAAAACCGCATCGCAAATCCAAGCGCTTTATCCAAATTTCAAGATGAAGGATACCGCTGAACTTGCCAAAGCAGGGAAACTTGCGGAATGGGTAGAGAAGGCATTTAAGTAAAACGTGAGGGAGTCCCCCACCTTGAAGCTATATCGAACTTTATGGGAGCGAAGGGATTCCCTATATCGAGCAGAGTTGGGATGAAGTCGAACAGGATGCAGCCAACGTCATGGAATTCCATTCCAAGAGGTAAGGATGATTGTCGTTTCCGATACCACTATCCCCTAAAAAATTTCATTTGTCACAAACATTTTGTAAGTATATATTAACGTCATGGGGTTAATCAGTATTTCATCTGTGGGAAACCCCGATTTTGCATTGAGTTCCTTTATATTTCAATGACATCTTTATCCGATTCAAGTTTTTGCGACAGAAGACCAAAATCCTTGAACGGACTAGACGCAACAACGACGCCAAGCGTTTGAAGCCCATGTATTACGAATTCATGGTTGTTTTCTTGCATGCCACGGTCTATCACTTCAAAAGATTTTTCGATGGCGGCACGTCTTTCGGCAAAAAGTTCGGTAAAGATTTCTCGATACAGAGAATACCGAGCTTCGATTTCCCTGCTTAAAAGTTTGTAATTTGCATCAATCCGGGCAATTTCTCTTTTTGTCTGTTGATACTCTTGAAAGGCTTTGCCAACCTCCCTTAAGGCTTCCAGAGCAGCTTCGATAACTTCTGGCCCGGCACCTGCTTTTTTTGCTTTATTTATCATTTGTTCCGACATGCTCTTAACCTTCCTTATTTTCAATCACCTTTGCGTCAATAATCTTTGCAAAATTTGTCGCAATCTGGCCGATGTAGCTAATTTCTTTTAAATCCTCTTCGTTAAAATATTTTCCACCGAACTTTTTTCTTAAACTACGATATAGCCCCGAAAATACGTTCGGGTACAATTTTTTATATACTTTTTCAAGTTCTGTTTCAAAGATAATTTGTGTTTTTTCAAGACTGATTTGGATTTCTTCAGCCCTTGTTCCAATGGCGTCAAAAGAAAGAATGTTCTTTTCGATTTTATCCAACATTTCAATCAGTTCGTATTTCTGTTCCTTAATTTCCTTGATAACCTTGTTCGCCTTCGCATGCTGAAAAATCCCCATGGCGGCCAAGGCAGGTAATGCGACAATCCCTCCGAGAACAGTGGAGCCTACGGCGATTCCGCCTCCCCCAGCGGCTACAGAACCGCCCCCCAGCCAAGCTAATATGGCATTGGCCTTGGCGGCACCAAATAAGGTGGAGATTGCCGTTCCCGTAGATGCGGCTCCAAGTTCTCCAACAAGCCAATATGCCGCAGCACCAGAGGCAAGCCCTGTGCCGGCCCCCTTTCCTAGATTCATAGCAGCATCGATTGCGTCAAGGGATTTTTCTACATATTCAAAGTTCAGATTAATTGTTTCACCATTTATTTTCTGGTTTTCGAAAACACGTTCCTTGCCTTTAAGATGGTCCGTTATTTTTTTTATTTTTTTAAGAGACTGCGCTGCAGCCTTTTTTTTCTCCACCACGGATTCCAGAATAACGCCGAGTTGTTTTCGTTTTGCCTCCATCACCTCGTATCGTTCCTGCACTTCTTTCTGTTTTCTATTGAAGGATTTTTGTGCGTCTTCGATTCTGCCTTGTGCGCCCAGAGTAAGGATGTTTCCAATAATTCCCATATAGCCCTCGCATTTTATACGTACGCTAGTAAAGTTATAATTTTTCCGTTGATATGGATACAATCAGGTATTTTGCATGTTTACCTATTTATTTTCAACTTATCGCCCACTTTAATCTTGGTGTCGTTCAAGTTGTTCCATTTTACAATGTCTTCGATGGAAACCTTGTACTGGCGAGAAATGTCCCAAAGGCCTTCGCCCTTTTGAACGACGTGGATGCGTTGGCCGTTTGCAGCATCGACGTTGCCCACGACCTTTAGCACTTGCCCGATGCTCAAGTTCGTGTTTGCCCCCATGTTGTTCAGTTCCTGCAGTTTTGCGACGGTAGTCTCGAACTTGCGGGCGATGGCGGAAAGATTATCGCCAGACTTTACGACGTAGGTAGAAGTCGGCTCCGCCTTTTTGCTTGGGGCAGAGGACTGCGCCGAATTTGTCTTGGACTGGGACTTCGCAGTTTTTGTATTGCGGACAAACTGAGGAATCACAAGGGAATCCCCTACGGACAACCGCTTTTTAAAGCCCCCGTTGGATTGAATCAGCATAAGGACAGGTACATCATAGGACTTTGCAATGTCGATGTAGGTATCCCCGTGCTGCACCACGTAGGGTTCGCCCTTTGCCAATTTGGGGCGGCCGGCAACGCCCTTGCCATCGGAATCGGCGCTAGGTTTAAGTTCCGGCTTGGACACATAGAGTGTATCCCCTTCGGCAACAACAGAGGCCGCGTCCATGGAATTCCATATACGAAGGCTTTCTTGCGAAACGCCGAACTTGCGGGCGATGGAGGCCAGGTTATCCCCCAACTTTGCAACGTACGTCCGCACCTTTACGGGTTTGCGGGCCACAGAATTTTTGGACTTGGGCTTGGGGGTCACCTTGATGGGAATGAGCAGTTTCTGCCCGGCGCGAATGCGGGTGCCTTTCATATCGTTGGCCTGCTGCAATTCCGAGACCTTGATATTGTACTGCCTTGCGATCACACCCAGGTTTTCGCCCTTTTGCACCTTGTGGTGATGCCAACTGGAAAAACTGTTCTTTTCCATTCTGTCGTAACCGTCCACGAACCGTTCGCGGGTACCCACAGGAAGGCGAAGCAGGTAGGAATCCCTGTTGGGAGGGGTACACCACTTGACCAGTTCCGTATTCAGGCTGCGGAGTGTGTCTTCCTTGACCCGGAGGAGTTTTGCCACCTCCTCCAGCGGAAAGGAATCAAAGACCGTCACCGTGTCAAATTCAGGGCGGTACTGTTTTGTCACGGACATTTCGTACTGTTCCGGGAAGTGCCCGATAACCATGGCGGCAAGAATGCGGGGCACGTAGCGCATGGTTTCCTTGGGCAGTTCCAGGTCCCAGTAAGTTACAGCCAAGGTAGAATCACGGGTGGAGTCGGCCTTCATTTCGCGCACCAGACGGCGGACACGGCCCTCGCCGCAGTTGTAGGCGGCCATGGCCAAAAGCCAATCCCCGAATTCGTCATGGAGGCGCGAGAGGTACTTTACGGCGGCATCGGTAGCCATTTCGGGATTGCGGCGCATGTCCACCCAGTAGTCCACATCCACACCGTAGCGCTTGCCAGTTTCTGGAATAAACTGCCACATGCCCGAGGCCTTGGCACGGCTGTAAGCCTTTAGTTTAAAGCCCGATTCCACCAGAGCCAGGTAAATCAGGTCACGAGGCATCTTGGCCTCTTCGAGTTTGGCGTAGACCATGGAGTCGTAGGCTGTCTTACGGTTCAAGGAACCCTCCATGAACGACCTTGCCGAACCCGTCATGTAGAAAATTTCTTGCATCACCCGTTCGTTGAACTCCACCGGCAGCGAAAACTGCGAAACATCCAGCGTATCCAAAAAACTTCCGATTACCTGCAACGAAGCACTGTCGGCGGGGCTTTCGTCCAGGTCGTCCACACCTTCGATAGAGACCTCGTTACGTACAAAGTTCTCGGAGCTGTCGCCCTGGGCGGTCAGGTTGGGGTACACCTCGTCTAGGGCATTTACAATGAGGATGGGCATTTGACTTCGATAAACGGAATCGTCTGCAGCGGAATACCCGCTGGTGGTATCGTATTTCTCGGCCACCAGAAGTTGCAAGGATTCGTCCAGGTAACGCTTGGCCAAGGCCCATTCCTGGTTTTCCATGGCTTGCTGGGCGTACTCGTAGTACATCCAGGAGCGATTGTTCTCCCAGGGGTGCCGGACTACGACAGAATCCACGTCTGTTTCGTCGGAATTCGCGGCAGCCCCCGCCTGCGCGGAGTCCGCAAGAGCCTGGTTTGGGCCAGCAGGTTCCACGGAGGGTTTGTTGGAGGCACAACTTGCGAAAAAAATCGTGGCCGCAAGGAGAATTGAACACTTGATCGCTTTGGAAAAACGCATCTCTAGCCCAATTTTACCATGCCGTACACGAGCACACCGCACATGGCCAAAGACGCCACCATCTGCAAGATAATGATGACCCGATTGACGCGGTAACCCCTCTGGGCCTTTCTATGCCAACTAGGCAGTTCTTGTTTTGTATATCGATTTCTCACTTTGATTGTCAAATATACTAAATTTCTTCGCGTCTACATGAAGAAGTTCCTAATCACACTCGCAAGCCTTGCCGTAGTCTCCTTTGCCCAGGTAGGCATCGGTCGTTCCAACGCGGGCATTCACGTGCCCACCGCCGAGACCATGGACCGAGGGAGTCTGTACATTTCGGGAAGTTACGAGATGATTGTAGACGGAAAATCCTTGAGCATGGAAGGGTACTACACGGATGTGGACGGGAACCACGTTGAAATCGACGAGAACACGTCCTCCAATGACGAAACACTGTTCTTGAGTTTTGCCGTCATCGACAACCTGGAGATCAACGCACGTATCCCCTTTCATTACGACAGCAGAGTGGAAGGTGCCACATCCCGCAGTTTCGGCCTAGGGGACATAGAGATCGGCGCAAAAGGATCTTTTACCCTGAACGACATGTTGATTTTCGGTGCCAGCACCGAGATTTTCATTCCCCTGGGTTTTAAAGGGTCCGGATTTCGCCCGAGGCACCGCTGGTTTATCGATGACGACAACAAAGCCCATGCCTACTCCGCCGACGGTCTTGGCTTTGCCGCCTATGCCCACGGCACGGCGTTTATTTCGCCATCAATCAGAGCAAACGCCTACATCGGCGTGCTGAGAACGTTGAACACTTCCGAAAATTTTTCCCTTTGGGGCCTGGGACTAACGTTTCTTCCCGAAAAAATTCTATCCGTCATTCTTGAAATTTCCGGCGAAACGCCAATCCACAGCAGCAACGTGGCCTACAACCTTCTTTCCAGCCCCTTGCGCCTTACACCGGGCTTGAGAATGCACCTGCCCCGACATTTCGAGATTACCGTTTCCGGAGACGTGGGCATAAACTACCTTAGAAAGAAAAGTTCCTGGGACGGCATTCCCGTGACATTGAATTCCGGCAAGGAGCCTGTAGAATACACCGCCCTCGGATCCCCGAACCTGGGTATCGGAATCACCCTGAGCAAAAGGCTGAATCTGAACTGGGCGGATTCCGACGGCGACGGCGTCATCGACCGTGACGACATGTGCCCAAGGACAACCCACGGCATGATTGTAAATGAGAAAGGTTGCCCCGTAGACGAAGACGACGACGGGGTTTTGAACATCGTGGACATGTGCCCGGGAACATTGATCGGACTCAAGGTGGACTACAACGGATGTCCCATCGACGATGACAAGGACGGAGTTTTCGACTACCAGGACAAGTGCCTTGGAACGCCATCGGGTTTTGCAGTAGATTCCAAGGGATGTACGTTGGATACAGACGGCGACGGCATTGACGACAACAACGACAAATGTCCCCAGTCTACCCCGGGGGAGCCTGTTGATGAAACGGGTTGCCCAATGGACGAGGACCACGACGGCATAACCAACAACCTTGACCAATGCCCCGGTACGCCGGAAGGCTTTTCCATAGATTCCAAGGGCTGCCCCCTGGACTTTGACAAGGACGGTGTTCCCGACGACCTGGACAAATGCCCCAATACCGCAGAAGGCGA
>JABUUR010000326.1 GCA_021443065.1 Fibrobacter sp. | reverse complement strand
CCGTCCCTGTAGCCAGCCATCACCTGATAAGGAACGGTCGCCCCGCTGCTGTTCACCCGGGTCATGGAAAAGTTGGCAAAAGCATTCACCTTTTTCAAGTGCTTATAACCCACACGCAAGGCTCCTTCCCACAGGTCCGCACTGAAATTTTCCTTGAGTTGGTCCTCGCCTAAGCCCCTACGGTAACGCACAGAAGGTTGAGCAAAAAAGCCGTTCAAAAAATCAAGCCTGTAATTTCCACCAGCCTCATACACACTCCATTCCCAAGTCTGCAACGCAGAAAGTTCCTCGTCCTGAAGCAAAAGAGAAACGCCCGCGCTGTGGTCCGTGTTGAAACGCACGTTTCCTTCCACATTGTGGGAAAGCACCTTCTCGTAGTAGGAAATGGAAGACAGTTTCTTGTCGTATTCCAGCCCCGGCTTGTATGACAAGCCCAAGCCCTTGGGATGATTCCAATCCAGAAAACCTTCCACAGAAATGTGGCCCGAGGTCGTCTCCTTCAGCTGGCTCCTGCTTACCGGCGGAAAATAAAGCTTACGGCCTGTGGTATCGCTGCCCTCGCTGGAAAACGAACCTCCCAGGGCGACATCCCGCAGAAAGCCGTTCTTCACCCCCAGCAGCAGGGAAGGCTTCCAGCGGACATCCATGTTAAAAGCCGCGTCCGACGCACGAGTCGCCCCCACGGAATCGTTACGTCCCAAGCCTTCATAGACAAAGTCGCCATTGTCCACCCCCTCGATATACGTTCCCGTCAGGCTGTCGTAGCGAACGTCACCGGTCCCAGGCGCCACCGCCTTGTAAACCGACGTATAGATCTGTTCCTCCGTCAGGCCCAGTTTGTAATTTACCACCCCCTGCAGGCCCACTCTTTCGTTGCCGAATTTTCCGTTCAAATCCCCTAGCCAGGAATCGTCTGCGCCGGAGGAGTCCTTGTGGATTCGTTCGTACTGCAACGTATGGGATAACGAGAACCATTGGTTGGAATAATTCGCCTCTTGGAGCCAGGAGGCCGCCTTTATGGAATCCGCCCAATGGTTTCCGTAGGTGTAACCGCGGCGCTTGGCAATTCTTCCGCCGGCAGATTCCTTGATTTCACCCTTGTCGAAAAACAATCCGAAACCCGCATTGGACTTTCCGTAGGCAACCTCGTCGGACCCTCCGGAGGTTCCAATTTTTTGATCGATTTCCGTATAACGCAAATCCAACATTCCGAAAGGCCTAAGAAATCCCTGTATATAATTCGTTTTCATGGAGGCCTGGTAACGTTCCCTATT
Organism: Fibrobacter sp.; assembly: GCA_021443065.1. Classification (GTDB taxonomy): domain Bacteria; phylum Fibrobacterota; class Fibrobacteria; order Fibrobacterales; family Fibrobacteraceae; genus Fibrobacter. Next base: position 6,239 of record JABUUR010000326.1, on the reverse strand, counting down.
CCTTTCTTGAACGCTCGCCACACGGGTAAGGCCCACCTCGCTCTGTGCTTTCCTGTTTCCGTGGGACAACAAAACATTTGCCCTGGAGGAATTCCATTTTTCGTTTCCGTTGCGGCGATAACCCCAGGAGGCTTTTCCAAGCCAACCGCCTCCCAGCCGCATTTTCAAGGTAAATTCGTCATGAAGCAAGTCATCGTCCAATAAAGAATCCAGGGCATTGGACAAATCCCATTCATCGCTCAACCTGTAAGAATTCCAGTCTAGGTCCGAGCCTGGATTTTCATGGATTCCAAAGCCACGCTGCACGCGGTTCCCGTAAACTGAAAAAGCCACCGGAAAATGCTTCAGATTTTCTGTGGAATCGGAGGTTACAAACCAGCGGAATGCTTTTCCATGGGGTCCGCCCACATCGCTAGAAACCGTATTGGTGTCGGAGTCGTTCAACGCAATTTCCAGGTCTGCATAAAATTGGTGGTTCAACTGGGTGCGCAATCGGGCACCCATCCGGTCGTTGCGTTTGGGGCGCATCAGCACGCCCGAGGTGTCGTCACGAACAAACTCTTCACCGCGGTCTTCTTTCAATGCGGCAAGGTCGCTTGCAGTCCAGGAGCCACGTTTTAGGCGATCCACGTCGCTCTGCAAACGAAAACCCGACACATCCAGATACAAGTTATCTTGCCTGTAACTGGCGGCGGCACCGTACAGGGAATAGACGTTTTTTTCTTCGTAGGCATCGTATTCGATAAGGATTTCATCATCTATGGAAGGAATCAGGGACCCCTTGAAATCCAGCATACCCCCCGCATAGTTTACCGAATAATCAACACCTTGCTGCAACCTTCGACCGTTGAACCAGACCGTTTCCGACTGGGGCACCACAGAAATAAAGTTCCCCCCATCGCTTATGGAGTAGCCCTCGCGCTGACCGCTGACACCTTTCAACGTCTTGGAAAAATGTTGAACCTCGTCGGAGCCGTACACGCCACTGACCTGGGCCACGCCTCCACCAAAGCCACCGTGGACACCTGCCATAACGCCCAGGGAACTTCTTTCCAGGGAGTAGAAGCCCATGGACTCGTCCTTCCAGGTCAAGTCCCCAAGGTGCAAGAACGTGTGGGGAGTCCGGATCTTAAAATAAATCTGGTCCACTTCACGCAAGGTTGCCGTTGTCTGGTCGCCGGCCTTGCGCCCCACATCGGACAACAATGCCTCGATGTAGACATTATCCGTCAGCCGCCCCTGGATGGACAACCGCAATTCCTGATCCACCTGGGTTCCGCCATCGCCCACGGTAATCTGCATGGTCTTGAAACCGTGAGTCTGTATGGAATCCTTTCGGGTTACCGTATCTGCATTTTGAACAACATAATCCGCCCCGCGAACCAGCAGGGATGGATCCCAGACGGGCAAGGAGCCTACATCCATGCCCAAGGCTAAAGAGGAGAACAGGAAAAGTCCCAAACAGGCCCGTCGGGACATAAGAACTACCTACGGGCAGGTTCTACAAGAAACTGCCTTGAGGACAAGAGTTTTCGGCCATGCACCAAGTCTACGCTCCAGTTCCCAGGCTTAACCAGTTTGGAATCAACGGATGTGTGACAATTGTTCGCAGACAATGTGCATATGGACTTCTGGATGGTATCGACACCATTGAACCAGATATGCACAAGGGTGTCGACGTCGGTAAAATTATTGGAATTAATCGTGGAAAGAATATACAATCGAGTGCCTTCCACAAAGACACTGTCTACACCAAAAGTCTCTCCGTTGGCAATATGGGTGCATACCAGGCTTTTGATTTTGGTCAATTCAGTTTGAGCGGTATCTTGAACAGGCGTCTTTTTTACTGCAAACGTCGCAATGTGATAAATCAAAAAAAACAAGAGCACGCCAATCACGACGATTGTCGTCTTCCGCAAATTACGAAGCGGAGGTAACTTAGCCATGCGGCCTCCTAGCGAACCAGGCGGCTAGTGTTCTGGGTAAAGGCAGGAACTGCGTCTACAAGTTTTTCCACAAGGAGACGGTTAAAATCGTCGATACGGTTCGGAAGTTTGGAACCTGGGAAAATCTGCACCAAAAGCAGGGCCTGGTCTACCGGAGTAATGTAGATGGAACGATTTTCGCCGGAGTAGGAAACGGCGTTAAAATTTTCGCCCCCAAGCATTAGGCCGACCTGGCTTGCAGAGTCAAAGGATGCCGTGCTCAATACAGCAAGGGGAGTTGCATCCAGGCCCAGGGAACCCACTTCGGCAATGATGGAGCCGTCACGGTGGCAAAGGACGATGTATTCGGCCTTGACACTAGCCTGGTAGGCAGACATTAAGCGACGGACCTTGTCCGCATCATCAGAATAAATGGTAAAATCACTCATATCTTAGCCTCTCTGAAACGGGTTACTTTTTCTTGGGAACGTAAGGGCGTAATTCGATATCGTCGTCGCCTTCGTTATTGGGCTTGGCCACATCGCGTCCAAAGGTGGGCATTCTGGGCACAGGGGCCGACGCGCGGGGACGACCAAAGGGAGAGGACGTGGCACCCTTCTGGAACAGACCGGCACCGGCGGTTGCAGGTTGGGCCGGGGTGCCGGAGGGCGGTTTTGCAGCAAAAGAAGGCATGCGGAAAGGCGAGGGTGCCGCGGCAGGTTGCTGAGGCTGGGCCGGAGCAGCCGCCTTGACAGAAACGCCCTCCTTGGTCAAGGACACGTCGTGAACACCGGTGTTGTTGGCAGAGGCTGCCGCCTGGTGCAAAAAGCCCTGCTTGACGTTGAATTTTTCAATGACAAGCATCGCGATTGTCTTGAGGGTAGTCACGACCCCCTTGCCGTTATGGGCGGTGGCCGGGAAGAAAGGCACGTTGCGGGGGTTCAGCTCGGCATTAAGTTCGTCCAAGGTAAAAACACTATCCATGTCGCGCTTGTTGTACTGAAGGACAAAAGGCATATCGTCTAGATCCATGCCGTAGTCCTGCAGGTTCTGGCGAAGATTCTGCAAGCTTTCAAGGTTTTCCGCTTGACGAGAGCGTTGGGAATCCGCCACGAAAACAATGCCATCCACACCACGAAGCACGAGTTTACGGGTGCTGTTGTAATAGACCTGGCCAGGAACGGTATAAAGCTGGAAACGAGTCTTGAAGCCTTTGATGTCCCCAAGATTCAGCGGCAAAAAGTCAAAGAACAAGGTACGGTCACCTTCGGTTGCGAGGGACACCATGTCTGTACGCTTGTCCTGGGGCATCTTCTGGTGGATCACCTGCAAATTGGTGGTCTTGCCGCTAAGGCCCGGGCCGTAATAAACAACTTTACAACTAATTTCTCTTGTGGCAAAATTAATCGAAGACATTATACACATCCTTGATACTTTCTATTCACAATCTAGTAAAAAAAAATCTTTTAATAAAAATTACACACAAAAAAGAACGTTAATTTGAAAAAATTCACACAAAATGCTTTTTTTGCATAAAAAAAAGGTTGCAGTCAGCGTACCGTGTAAGGAAACAGCACTTGCGCCGAATCTAGTTGGCCCTGTCATCCAGGCCTCCGAGCCGCTATCCCCTCCCGCATTAATGGAAAATTAAAATAAACACAGAAAAGACCAGAGTATCATTGCATACTCTGGCACATTTCCGAAAACGATTGCAAAACCGATGGCGACGCTAATTAGGCGAGGCTATTGACGATCTTTGCAGCCTTTGCCTTGTAATTGGCAGCGCGATTTGCGCAGAAACCGGCACGATGCTTGCAGGCAGCCTTGTCGAGCTGGCTGAACAAGTTGGGCAATTCCTTCAAGGCTTCTTCCTTGGTAGCAGCAGTACGGATAACCTTGAGGCTGGTACGGATGGCAGAACGGGCGGAACGGTTCATTGCATTGGCCTTTTCGGCCTGGATCAAACGCTTTTTGCAAGATTTGTGTTGAGGCACCTTATTATCTCCGGGTGAAAACCTACTTAAAAATGTTGGCTCAAATTTAGCAAAGAATAAAAAAATTTCAAGGGGTACAAAAAAATTTCTATTTTTCGCCCCATGATACCCTTTGTAAACCTTGTCGGACAACGAAATAAATACCGCGAAGAACTCGAAAAAATGGAAAAAACCATTTTGGACAGCGGAAGTTTCATTGGCGGGGAGCAGGTTGCAAATCTCGAAAAAGAACTTTCCCAATACATACACTCACATTCCCGCAACGCAAAAATGGTGCAAACGGTGACCTGTGCCAGCGGTACGGATGCGCTGACCATCGCCCTGATGTCACTTGGCATCGAAAAAGGGGACGAGGTTATTGTTCCTGACTTTACCTTTATCGCCCCCGCGGAATGCGTCTGTTTTTTAGGCGGAACACCGAAATTCGCCGACATAGACATGGAAACCCTGCAAATTTCCGCAGAAAGCGTGGCACAGCAGATTACCGGCAAAACCAAGGGCATTATCGCAGTCAATCTTTTCGGACAGTGCGCCCCCTTCGAAAAACTGCGAAAAATTGCAGAAAAACACAACCTGTGGATCATAGAAGACTCCGCACAGGCCTTCGGGGCCACCCAGGGCGGCCAAGCGGCATGCACCTTCGGCGACATTTCCATTACGAGTTTCTACCCCACCAAGCCCCTGGGTTGCTACGGCGACGGCGGCGCCCTGTTTACCGCGAACGATTCCCTGGCAGACCGGATTCGAATGATCGCAAACCACGGCAGCAGGGGCCACTACCAACATGAGATCATTGGCGTCAACAGCCGTTTGGACGCATTGCAGGCAGGGGTTCTCAGGGTAAAACTGAGCCATCTGGACGAAGAATTGAAAATCCGTCAGGAAAACGCCCACAAATACAATGTCTTTTTTAGAAAAACTGCAGGTGTAAAGCCCCAAAAGGTAGCCTCCGGCAATGCCAGCACAATTGCCCAATACACCCTTCTGGCAGACGACCGTCCCGCTTTCATCGAAAAAATGAAGAAGGCGGAAATACCGTACTGCATCCACTACCCCGCCACATTGCAAAATCAAAAATGCTTCTCCGGCCTACGGGGGCAAAACATCGGCAAAACCAACACCAACGCCGCATTGGCGGCAAGCAAGGCCATAAGCCTTCCCGTGTGCCCATTCACCCCGGTTGACGACATCATAGAAAAAATTTCCGAAGTTCTATAATTTGCTTTTTTCTAAATTTCACCTGTGGCTTTTTACTCTAACGAAATCATCCAGCAACTGAAAACCCAGACGGACATCGCCACCGTCATCGAGAGTTTTCTGCCTTTAAAACGTTCCGGAAACGGACGTTATCTTGGAGTATGCCCCTTCCATAACGACCGTTCCCCCTCCATGAACGTAAACCCGTCCCTAGGCATATACAAGTGCTTTGCCTGCGGAGCCGCCGGTGACGTCTTCAAGTTCGTCCAGGAGCACGAAAAACTGGACTTCAAGGGGGCCGTAGAATGGGTGGCCAACTTTACGGGCTTCGTCCTCCCCTCGTTGGGAGCACCCGAAAATGCCGAAATTGTGGAGGAGCGCGAAAAGGTTCGCCGACTAAACGAACTGGCTTGCCAATGGTTCGAGTCCCAGTTGACTTTGAGCCAAAAAGCCCTGGCCTATTTGAACAGCCGTAACATTACGGAAGAAACTCGCAAGCGGTTCCATATCGGCTACGCCCCCGACGGCCGCGAAGGTTTTATAAGCCACGCCGTAAAAAACGGTTTTTCCCCCTTGGATTGCGTCAAGGCAGGTCTTGCCGTAGAAAAAGAACACGGAGGTATTTCCGACAAGTTCCGCGACCGCCTGATGATTGCCATCCAGAACATTACAGGCATCATCGTTGCCTTCGGCGGCAGGGACCTTAGCGAAAACAAGGACCCGAATTTCAAGGTGGCAAAGTACATGAACAGCCCGGAATCGGCACTTTACCACAAGAGCGACATACTTTTCGGGTTGCACCATAGCCGCCAGAGCATCGCCAAGGAAAATTCCGTGATCATTGTTGAAGGATACTTCGACATGATCAGTCTTTACCAAGGGGGGGTCACCAACGTCGTGGCCGCCTCGGGTACGGCATTGACGGAAAACCACGCAAGCATTCTGGCTCGTTACGCAAAAACCGCCTACCTGGTTTTTGACGGAGACGCCGCAGGTCAAAAGGCCACCCTCCGCAGTCTGGAAATCGTCTTGCCCAAGGGAATCGCACCGAGAGTCTTCGCGTTGTCCCGCCCCGATGGTACAAAAATCGACCCCGATAACTTTGTGAACGAACAAGGTCCGG
>JABUUR010000480.1 GCA_021443065.1 Fibrobacter sp. | reverse complement strand
GTAAGCGAGATCCCGGGTCAAGCCCGGGATGACAGCGAGAAATCAAGCCCGGGATGACAGCGAGGAATCAAGCCCGGGATCGCCCTATTGACGTTCTAATATTCCCGCCCTGTATTTCATCTTTAGAATCCGGGCGGCGGATTCTTCGATACGTTGTCTGTACTTTTCGCTTTTCTTGGACAGGCCCACGAGAATGTTCACCATATCCACCGCTTTTCTCGGAAAGGTGATCATGAACATGTCGTTCCCTGCATTCAGGGCGGTAAGCACGAGTTTCTTGAAATCCTTCGCAGGGTAATTTTTGCTCTGCACCCGTTCAAAACCGCTAATCCAGGCTCTTAAGGAAACGCCCCACAGGTCGTCCGTGAGAATTACTGTCTCGGGCGACATGTCGCGGGCCATTTGCACAATCCGTGGCTCGAATACAGCCGGCCTGTTGGAAATGCGCACGAATCCTACGCTGCTCATCATGGTAATGGGAATGTCGTCGGCCAGCGCCTTGAAAAACAGGACGTTTTTTTGAATCTTGTTTTTCGGGGTGGAACTGACGGCTATTTGATGGTCGCTGTTGGACCAGGAATCGTAACCGGGAAAATGCTTGGAGACGCAGGTGATTCCGCTTTGACTCATACCGCGGACGAAGGACCTTACTTTGTTTGCATTCGTCGTGTCTGAACCCCAGGAGCGTTCGGAATCTTCCATAAAGGAATTCTTTTTACGGCTGTCTTTTGCGGGGTCAAGTACCGGGGCCAGGTTCACGTTGATGCCCACTTCCCGCATGCCTGCTCCGATGTCCTGGGCAATGGAATCGATTTTTTCGTTGGGCATGGAACGCATGGCCATTGCGCTGGGGGTGCGTTCCCATTTGGGATGTAGAACGGAAACCCTGTTGACGCGGCCGCCTTCCTGGTCCACCGCCACAAGGGGCGCGATTGTCAGGGCCTGGTTCACTTCCTTCAGGTTCTGCTTGAAATCGTCCAGCTTTTTCAGGTGGTTTTTCATGACGAGAATGCCGCCGAATTCATTCTTGATCATAAAATCGGAAGGCGTCATGTAGACCATCACCATCTGGGCTGCCTTTTGCCTTATGGACAGGGAATTCCACAGGTCCATCAGTTCGCAGGGCAGGCCATAAGGATTCTGCGAAATGTCACAGTCCGCCCTAAGTTCCAGTTGCATGACGGCACTGTCCAAGGCATTGGGATTTGTGATGCCCTCGGTAACACCTTTGGTAATGCCCTCGGAGTCGCCCTCAGCAACGTCCGCGTTAACGTCCACAGAATCAAAACCCTGCGCAAAACTTCCGCAGAACAATCCCAAAACAGCAATACACACAGAAAAAGGTCTTAGGGTCACGGCACGAAGTCTTCTGCGCTGCCCTTGGCTCCTTCGGCAGGCTTCTTTGCACCCCATCGTCTTGGCTTGAATTCCCTAGGCGGGAAATCGAACTTGAGTTTACCGCTTTTGTCTACGTAGAGGAACGCGTCAAAGGTGCGGTGAGTCTTGTTGCTGCGGAAACCCTTGATCAAGTCCGTCTTGACGCCTACGCCGGTAAGCATCTTCTGGATTTGTTCCAGGGGGATTTCCTTGCCCAGCATGATCTTGGGCAGTTGCAAACCGCTGGGTTCCTTTTTGACGTAACTGTCACTGACGTAACCGGTGAGCGTTTCAAAGACTGCTGCGCCATCCAGGGGCGAAACGCCAATCTGCGCACCCAGTTCGATTTCTGCTCCTTCCCGGTTGTCATCGAATACAAATTCAATCTTGTTCTGGTCGTTGATGATTACCACGGAGGAAAATTCCGCGCCCTTCTTGCTGCGGAAACCTGCCAGGGGACCTATTTTGCGGTTGGTCAAGAGTTCTACGATTTCTTCGTTGGAAAGCCTCTTGCCGCCGATCATCTTGCGGATGACGATGCCGTCTTCGGTGGTGTAGCGGCTGACGGTTTCAAAGACCTTCTTGCCGTTCACCGGGCTGAAACTAGCCTCGCCGGTGGTGCTTTCTTCCTTGAATCCCTTGATGTTTTTAACCATGGTCTTGGTCATTTCCACGATGCCGTTCATGAAGTTCTCGCGGGTTTCCTTGCCCTTTTCGATCTGCTCCATCTTGTATTCCCATTCACCGGTCAACTCGGGGCTGGTGAGTGCCTCGATGTCCATGGCTTTCAAGACCTTGATGAGGTCGAAGGCCTTGGCGGTTGCAATCATGTCCTTGCCGTCGCGTACAACGTACTTGTCGTTCACCAGTTTTTCGATGATGGCTGCGCGGGTTGCTGGAGTCCCCAGGCCTCGCTCCTTCATGGCGTCGCGGAGTTCTTCGTCTTCCACCAGTTTGCCGGCACTTTCCATCATGGAAAGCAGGGTGCTTTCGGTGTAGTGGGCGGGGGGCTTGGTAAAGTCTTCCTTTGCCTCGATTTCTACCGTGGTGGCCTTGTCGCCTTTCTGCGGAGGTACGTTGGATTCGTCGTCGCTGTCCTTACCGTAAACCGCCTTGAATCCGGGTTCCACCAGGATTTTGCCTTCGGTGAGGAAGGTTTCCTTTTCGACGGTGGTAATGCGGGTGGTGTTCAGGTATTTTGCCGGCGGATAGAACACAGCAATAAAGCGCTGGCAGATCATGGTAAAGATTTTCTGTTCCGCTTCGCTCAGGTCCGTGGGCATGACGCCGGTGGGGATGATGGCAAAGTGGTCCGAAATCTTGGAATTGTCAAATACCTTGGGGGTCTTTACCACCCAGTTGTTGGACAACGCCTGTTTCGCAAATTGCTCCAGGGGTCCGGTAATCTTACCCAGGGTGGTTTTGACGGGGCCTACGTAATCTTCGGGAAGGCACTTGCTGTCGGTACGGGGGTAGGTGGTGGCCTTGTGGCGTTCGTACAATGCCTGGGCTATGGAAAGGGTGGTCTTTGCGCTGAAGCCGAAACGGTTGTTCGCTTCGCGCTGCAGGGAGGTCAGGTCGTACAGGGGTCCGCACTTCTGGAAACTGGGGGCGGTGGTCTCCTGGATGGAGCCTTTCTTGCCCTTGCACTTTTTCAGGATGTCCTTGACATTTTTTTCGTCGAAGATCTGTTTTTGTCTGCTGTCACCATCCGTGGTGAACCACTTGCCTTCGTAGGTGTTGCCGTTGTTGTCGAACCGGGCTTCTACCGTCCAGAATTTCCTGGGGACGAACTGGTGCCGTTCTTCTTCGCGGTTTACGATGATGGCGAGCGTCGGGGTCTGCACACGGCCGCAGGGGGTGATCTGGAAACCGCCCATGGAACTGTTGTAGGCGGTCAGGCCTCGGCTTCCGTTCATGCCGATAAGCCAGTCGGCCTCGCTGCGGCACAGGGCTGCTGCCTTCAGGTTTTCCATGTCGGCGCCGTCGCGCATGTTGTCGAATGCCTCCTGGATGGCGGCAGGGGTCATGCTCTGCATCCACAGGCGCTTGATGGTCTTGCCTGTGAACTTGCCCTTCAACACGTAGTCAAGAATGTAGAAGAAAATCAACTCACCTTCGCGGCCCGCATCGCATGCGTTTACGATGGTGGATACGTCCTTGCGCTTGATCAACTTGCTAAGGATGCCGAGTTGGCTCTTGGTCTGGGGGGTCGCCGTAAGGGGGAATTTTTCGGGCAACATGGGAAGGGTGCTCATTTCCCATTTCTTGTAACGTTCATCGATTTCCTTGGGGTCTGCAATTTCCACCAGGTGGCCAATGGCGTGGCTCACGATGGTGGTGTCGCTCTCGTAGACTCCGTTACCCTTGGTAAAGGACTTCTGTCCAAGGACCTTCACAAGGTCCAGGGCGACGCTGGGCTTTTCTGCGATAATGAGGGTCTTGCCATCTACAGCGGACGTGGCAATTTTTTTTGTGGACTTGGTTGCCTTTTCCTTAGTTGTTGCCATTTTTTATTTCCATTTGAATTTTCCGAGCAAACCGAAAACTACGGCCAGCACGGTAAAGGGGGCGATAATGAGTTCCACAGGGATGCACCATTTAAGGAGATGCGGCTGCTTGAATACCTTAAGTCCCCGAACAATTAAAACGAAATCCCCAATGCACTTGAGTGCAAAGGTCACGACCAGGGCCATGAAAATCCTGGAACTGAAAGGCGAAAGTAGCAGTGCCGTGCAAATCATGGTAAAGAACAGGAATATCGTACTGAGGACCGCCACGATTTTCGGCGTGTAGTGTATGGTGGTGGAGGCCCAGCGTTTGCGCTGTTCCCACAGGCCTTTCAGGGTGTCCTTGCCTTCGGTTGTAACGAAAGTTTCTTCGGTAATGCAGTAGCGCATGGCCCAGGGGCGCTCCGCGGCCAGTTTCTGCATCAGCAGGTCGTCGTCGCCGCTCTGGAGCTTGATGACCTTGTCGAATCCGTTGACTTTCTTGAAGAAGGTCTTACGGTAGGAAAGGTTGTTGCCTGTGCTGGTGAGGGGCAGGTTCATGGCGATGCCTGCGGTGCCTGCCACGCGGTAGATCATGGTCTCCACCGCCTGCATGCAGATCAGCGGGTTGGAAATGCCTGGTTCCGTGGGAATGTAGGAATGGCCCGCCACCATTTCGATGCCGGGTTCGAACTCACGGACGATTCCCGCGATCCAGGTGGGCTTCACAATGCAGTCGGCGTCGGTCAGGCACAGAATGTCGCCGTTGCAGATCTCGATCATACGGCTGAGGGCGTTTTTCTTGGGGCTTACGCCTTCGGGAATTTCGCTGATGGTGAGAACGTGGAACTTGTCGGGGTAGCGTTGGGCGTAATCTGCGAGAATTTTCGGGGTGTCGTCGTCGCTCCTGTCGTCGGCAACCCAGACTTCCCAAAAACCGGGATACTGCTGGGCCATGACGGAGTCAAGGCTCGTCCGGATTCCCTTGGCTTCGTTCCGGGCGGCGATAAGGATGCTGACCTTGGGGGGCGGGGTTACGTCGCTATTGCCTGCACGGACTTTCCCCATGACAAAGAAAAAACGCAACACCAGGGCCAAGTAGAAAAGCCCGGTAACCGCAAGCAGTGCGATGACTATATATGTAATCACATCGAAAAACATTTTCCGCTGCAAATTTAGTTCAAGTTATCGCCATGCGAAAATTGAAATGGAGTAAACTGCCCGTGATTTTACGAAAGCAGTGTGCAAATGTGTAGTAAAAGCGGTGTAATCATGCTTCCCCAGACCTGTCGTCATGGTCATTCAGCATTGTCCTCCCGGCCTCCGCATAATGTCCTCCCGGTCCCCTTTGATTTGTCATCCCGGTCCCCGAACCGGGATCTCGCCCAGCACGTTGTCATCCCGGTCCCCGAACCGGGATCTCTCCCCGCCCTTGTCATCCCGGCCTCCGCATAATGTCATCCCGGTCCCCGAGCCGGGATCTACAAAAAAGATCCAGGGTCAAGCCCGGGACGACGGACGCAAAAAACATCTCGGGATGTCAACGTTGTGCGGACGCGATATGCCCCCTGCGTCATCAAAAAAAGAAGTACTCGACCATCCGAACCGAAAAGTCGAACGCAGAGAGACCTTTTCGAGGGGGTCCAGGGGGATTGCCCCCTGCGTCTTTAAATAGCCTTGATGGTGTAAATCTGCCTAAGGCTTCTGGAGTAAACCCTCATGTGGAGCACGCCCTTGGCCTTGAGGGTGAAGTTGACACTGCCTCCGATGCTGAATATCTCCTGGATCTTGTTCCCCTGCATGTCGAACACCTGCACCTTGAAGCTTTCGCCCTTGACGCTGGTGAGTGAAATGTCCATGCCGCTCTGGCTCATGGTGAAGTCGGACAGTTTTACAACGGGGTTGATGGCTCCAGGAATGGAATCGTTCTTGGAGGTGTCGGCAGCGGACGTGTCCTGGGGAGTTTCGATTCCCAGGTCCTTGTCGGTCTTGGGGGCCTTTTTGCTCAGGATGTAGCCCAGGGCACCGACCATGGGGGCGTTCAAATCCACGCAGACCTCGTTCACCTGCCAGTTGCTCACGGAATTGCTGTGGTTTCCGTCGTTGAATGCCCCCGCAATCATGGCGCCGAAGTACTTGTTCTTGGAGGGGGCACTGCCCATGCCCTCCACGGTGCGGCCCGGGTCCTCGTTGCCGTAGTAGCCCCGGTGGTGGGGGGCAGTGGGGGCTTTTGCGCTGTTGCGGTCGAAGCCTACCACGTAGGATTTCTTGTTGCTGTTTTCGCCCAACAGGTATGCCACATTCTTTTCGATGGCCTCGTCGTAGTCATGGTCTCCGGAAAACTTTGCGTAGAGCGCGTAGAGAAAGGCACCGCCGGAGGGGGTGCGCACGGAGAAACTTCCGCCGCCGCCGGTTTCCTTCATCCAGATGCCGTCCTTGTTCTGGTCGTACCCGGCATAGATGTTGTCCAGGAAAAGCTGCATGTCTCGGTACTGTCCGCCGGGTTGCAAGTCCAGCAGGCCTTGACCCATGACCACAGACAGGGGGACCGCATTGGCGTAGTTCAGGCGGGAGTAGCTGCCTTTGAGAAATTCGATTTTATCCCACCAGCTTTCGGCTTCCTTCTTGTAAGAGTCGTCCTTGGTGGTGCGGTAAAGTTCCAATGCCGCAAGGAAAGCCCCGTCGGCCCAGCGACCGTCCCACCAGCTTTCGGCGTAATAGTTGCCGGAGGTGGTAACGCCCTTGTGGCTCTTGGAATATTCAAAGGCTGTCTTTGCCGCGGCCAGGTACTTGGTTCGGTTGGATTCGTCGGGGTCTACGCGGGCCATCACCGCAAGCATTGCCGCCGCCATGCCGGGGGTATAGCTGTCGTTTGCGTTACCTGTAATGGGGCGGGGGTCGCCGCCTTCGCCGGTGCCCATGGTGCTCATCTTGCCGGGGGTCACCCAGTTCTTGTGGTCCATGTCGCCGTCGCCTTTCACGGTGACGAATGCGCTGCTGCTGATGGCCGCCTTCACCCAGAAATCGGCCTCGTAGCGGAGTTCTTCCAGAAGGTCGCGGACCTTGTTGGGCTTGCCGCTCTTGCGTGAAAAGTCGTCTGCCGCCTTGTAGTCGCTGTAGTCACCGGTGTACAGGTCGTAAAATCCCTCGGTGAATTCGGCGTAGGCCAGGGCCAGAATGTACGAGGAGTAACCTTGGGACTGGCCAAACATCACGTGGTCGCCGCAGTCGAACCAGCCGCCGGAAACGTCCTTGCCGTTGTAACTGTCCTTGGTAAAACTGGTGGTGAAGTTCGTGCCCATGGACATCCAGTTGGGGCCTTCCCCGGAACGTTGGGCTCCGTAAAAGCGGGTGGTCATCCAGGCGGCTTCCACATAGTCGTCGGTGCTGAGGGCTGCGAGGGTGTCTACCGAGGCCATACCAACGCAGGCCAGGCCCGCAATAACAAGTTTCTTATAATTCATCATGTTCTCCGTTATGTCCTCAACACCAGTAATGCAAAAATAAATTTTTTACGAGACTGTAGAAGGGCTTTGGAACGGATAGGGAACATATTTTTTTTGAACGTGTGTAAAAAAGGGAGCTCCAGTAAAACCCTGTGGCAAAAGGTGCTTTGTGAGGTCGGGGGCTTCGCCCCCTAGAGGTATGAGCTCTGAGCTCAAAGCGACGATATAGAATTGTTGGCAACTTTGTTGCCTTACAATTCTTAGG
>JABUUR010000430.1 GCA_021443065.1 Fibrobacter sp. | reverse complement strand
TCCAATTTTTCAAAAGAGACATTTGTTCAGGCTCCATTCTAGTCTGTGATGGCTAAAATGTATATAAATAATTCTTAAAGAATTGTAAAAAAGGAAAAAATAACTGCAAAAAATGGCTTTTTTTAGGTATTTTTTTTCAAAAATTGATTTTAAAGAGGTCAAAATTGCCATTGAGTTCCTATTCCCGGGTCTTTATTTCGTCTAAGGAGTACGATAGCAAGAGTGTTTACGGCTCCCGCCGCAAGGCGCTCATGAAAAATTTGGACTCCGTTTGCGTTATCGCCGGTATGCCCACGGATCCCGGTACCGAAGAGGCCTTTGTCCAGACTTGGAACAAGATGATCCAGGAGCCTGCGTTCTTGTTCTTGACGGGTGTAAACCAGGCGGGTTGCTACCTGTTGCTCAATCCCGAAACCAAGGAAGAAATTCTGTTCGTCCCCCGTCAAAATCCCTATAAGGAATTCTGGAACGGAAAACTGCTGGGTTACGTGGACGGTAAAAACGAAGTATCGAAGGTTACCGGCATCAAGGACGTTCGACCCGTGGATGAATTCTTTGAAACGGTGCAGGCCCTTGCCGGCATAAGGTCAAGGCGCACTCCCGACCAACGTTTCATATACGCCTTTTACTTCGAAAAGTTCAAGGAAGATCATAACGATAATTTCAAGAAGGAACTGCAAAGGGCCATCAAGGGCTCCGGTGTAAAGGTCCGTTCGGCAGCGAACATTCTATGGAAACTCAGGCTGCCTCTCGACAAGCACCGCGTTCAAGACGCACAGAAGGCCCAGGACATAACGGACAAGGCCTTTCGCAAGGTTCTGGGGCAACTCTCAAGCCTAAAGGATGAACGCCAACTGGGCCTTTTGCTTGACTACGAAATGCAAAAGAACAGCGACGGGGACTTGGCTTTTCCGACCATTGTGGCAGGCGGTGCAAATGCCTGCTGCCTCCACTACGTGAAGAAAGACGAACCCCTGAAAGCGGGGGAGCTTGTACTTTTGGATTTCGGCATCCGATGGAATTCCTTGCACAGCGACATTTCCAGGACCGTCCCTGTAGGCGGCAAGTTCAACCCCCTTCAAAAGATGCTGTACGAAATCGTTCTGGAATCCCAGCAGGTTTACCAGTCCTTTGTGCGTCCGGGCATGACCCTCGACGACATCGGGATGATCCCCTGGGACTACATCATGAGTGAACTGGACGAACGCCTGGTGAAGGGGGCGAAGGGCAAGTTCAAACTCCTTTACGACAAGCGTCCCCACGGCGTAAGCCATTTTATCGGCGAACAGATTCACGAGGGCGAACCCGGGACCCGCTCCCTGGATGTGCCCTTGGAGCCGGGTATGCTGATTTCTTGCGAGCCGGGACTTTATGGCGAATTTGAGGCCACCATCCAGGGAAAGCGCTATTGCGAAAAAATCGGTATTCGCATCGAAGACGACCTTCTTATTACAGACAAGGGCTTTTGTAATCTTTCTGTAAACATTCCAAGGACGGTCGAAGAGATAGAATCCCTAATTAAATAGTTATTACACCCCATTGTAAGCCCCTGCCGGTGACCCCGGGGGGCTTAAATGCTAAATTAACCAGGAATAATTTTTGAAAAAGGACCGAACATGTGGAAAGTTAAAGGGGCTACCCGATATTTCCTTTCAATTTTAGCGACAACCTTTGTCCAGCTGGGTGTGTTCATGTACGCCCAAAAGATTCTTGCCGGGTCTTTCATCAATGAGAACGGAATGATCTGGCAGACTTTCATGCTGCAGGTCTTTTTTGTGGCTCCTTACATCCTGATGGTCTTTTTCGCGGGATTTTTTACCAACAGGTTCTCCAAGAACAAGGTGATGGCCTGGTCCTCCTTGATGATGACGGTCTTTGTGGTGGCCCAGGCGGTATTGGTGACTTGCGGCTGCCCCAGGGTGGCGTTCTGGCTTTCCATCGGTTTGTGCAGCGGCTTTGCCATCCATAGTGCGGCAAAGTACGGTATCCTCAAGGAAATGTTCGGTGTTAGGAACTTGAGTTACGCCAACGCCTTTTTGCAGATTTTTGCCCTGGGAGGCATGTTGAGCGCCTCCTGGCTTGTGATTGTGGGTGTAAACTTGATCGATATTTCCGCGGTAGAATCTTATGCCGCCGTCCACCACATTACATCCCATTCCATCGTCATTCCATGGCTGTTGTCCGGTGTCAGCATTCTTGGCACTGTGGCAAGTTTCCTTATTCCGCGGGTAAAGTACGAGAACAAGAACGTGAACATTTCCAAGGTGAAAAAGCACTTGACCTTGGGGTGGCGTGTGCCCACTCTCCGTGGCGCCATTATTGCCCTGGCCATGTTCTGGGCCTTGGCTCAGTTGTTTGTGCTGATGTTCCAGGACGTGTCCGGTTCCAACGTGGTGAACATGATCCAGAACTCCATGATGTTCGTTTTCGTAGGCCTTATCGTGGGTTCCATTTTTGCCGCCCAGAAGTCCAAGGACTTTATCGAAACGGGATTTATACCCATGGGCATGATCGGTCTTTCTGTTTGCATGTTCCTGCTGCCCTTCATGTCTAGCGCTGTTCCCATGACGTTGCTCTATATACTGATCGGTTTCTTTGGAGGCATTTACCTTGTGCCTGTGAACGCCTTGCTGCAGTACAACACCCGCCCCAACAATTCGGGTTCGGTACTTGCCTTTGCCAACATGATACAGGCCTTGGTCCTGATTTTTTTCCTGTTCATTTATACCTCGCTCATTATTTCCACCCATTTCGATCGCCAACTTTATTTCGTGGGAATGGCCGTTATATCCCTTCTGGTGTTCATGTGGTCTATTTCCAACCTGCCCCAGGCTCTTATCCGCACGGTCCTTCGACTTGTGTTTAACCGCTACAAGATCCGGGTCCTGGGCGTGCAGAACATTCCCAACGAAGGGCCTGTCCTTTTGGTGGGTAACCACCACAGTTTTATCGACTGGGCAATGCTTCAAATGGCAAGCCCCCGCCCCCTGTGTATCGCAAGCAACAAGGACCATTTCGACAAGTGGTATTTGCGTTCCATCTTGAAGCGTCTTGGAAACATCCGCATTGACAATAGCAACCCCAAGCCTGCCATGGACCGCATTCACGAGGCCCTGCTTGCGGGTAAGGCCGTGGTGATTTTCCCCACCGGCGAAGTGTCCAAGTCCCCTCACGTGGACCCGTTCTACATCGATTATTCCTCTGCCGTCGACGGTACCGATGCCGAAATCATCCCGTTCTACATTCAGGGCTTGTGGGGCAGCAACTACAGTTACAGCACCTCCAACATGTACGGCGCTTCTGCGGACCGATCCGTGACGGTTGCCTTTGGCGACAAGATTCCTGCCACCACGCCTCCCAACGAGGTTCGTGCCATTGTCCGAAAGATTTCCATCGAGGCTTGGCGCTATTCCGTGAATTTCGTTCGCCCCATCGCAGATTCCTGGATCCGCACCTGCAAGCGCTACGTAAAGAACGGCCCTGCCATCTATAATCCTGACGGAGGCCATTTCTCTGGGTTCAAACTCCTGGGTGCCGTAATGGCGTTCCGCGGACTTTTGAAAAAGATTCTGGGCAAGGAGGAGCAGAACGTGGGTATCATGCTGCCTCCCAGTCCGGCCGGTGTCATCGTGAACCTGGCTTTGTGGGTCCTTGGAAAGACCAACGTAAACCTGAACTACACGTCTTCTGTTGATAACGTTAAATTCTGCTGTGAAAAAGCCGATGTAAAGACTGTAATCACAAGCCATCTCTTTTTGCAAAAACTTAAGGGGCGCGGCAACGACTACAGTCTGCTGGAAGAGGGGGGCAAGGTCCGTCTGCTGTATGCGGAAGACTTTATGAAGATTATCCCCAAGGCAAAGATTGCTTCTCTTATCGCCTTGTGCGCCGTTATTCCCAGTTGGCTCATTCGCTTTATTTTCTGCAAGCACCGTTCCATGGACGACATCGCGGTTATCGTGTTCAGTTCCGGTTCCGAAGGTACGCCCAAGGGTATCGAACTGACCCAGCGCAACTTGATGGGCAACATCCAGCAACTTGCCTGTATCTTGAACGTGAGCCGCGGCGACGTGATGCTTTCGGAACTGCCCCTGTTCCACAGTTTTGGCTTGACGGTGACTACCATTTTGAACCTTGTGGAAGGTTGCCCCATCGTGACCGTGGCAGACCCCACCGACGTAAAGACCATGGCCCGGGTATGCTGCGAGTTCAACGTGTCCTTCCTGGTGGCAACACCCACCTTCTTGCGTGCGTTTACCGTGAGCCGTTATGTCCATCCCTTGGTTTTCAAGTCCGTGCGCCTGATCATTGCCGGTGCCGAGGCCCTGCGCCCCGAACTTGCCACGGCGTTCCGCCTAAAGTTTGGCAAGGAGATTTTCGAAGGTTACGGCTGTACCGAAACCGCACCTGTAGCCTCGGTAAACACCGAGAACACATTGCTCAACGACTACATTACCATGCAGACCAATAACAAGCCAGGTACCGTGGGCCCCGCCCTGCCCGGAACCCAGTTCCTGATTGTGGACCCGGACACCAACGAGCCTTTGCCCACAGGGGAGGCGGGAATGATCTTGATCGGTGGCTGCCAGGTGATGAAGGGCTACCTGAAGGATCCCGACCGTACCAAGGCCGCCATCGTCGTTATCGACGGCATTCGCTATTACCGTACAGGCGACAAGGGCTACCTGGACCAGGATGGGTTCTTGACCATCGTCGACCGCTATAGCCGTTTTGCCAAGTTGGGCGGCGAGATGGTGAGCCTGGGCGCGGTGGAAAAGAAAATTCAGGACACCAGCGTCCTTGAAGGTTGCGACTACCTGATCACTACGGTCCCCGATGCGGCGAAGGGCGAAAAAATCGTACTGCTGTACCAGGGCGAAAAGGAACCTTCCAAGGTGCTTTCCGAATTGCGGGCAAGCAATTTCCCGCCAATCATGTTGCCTGCGGCGGCATTCCCTGTAGAAAAGGTCCCAAAGCTTGGCACAGGCAAGGCGGACTTTACCGAGGCAAAGAAACTGGCCAAGGAACTTGTTGATGCCCGCAAGGGTTAAGGAAAGGCGAAAACACTATGAACAACAAGTTCGGTCTTTCTGCGGTACGCACCGGCAGGCTTGTGGCCGCCTTCAACGGCGTGCTGGGCATGCTGTTCCTGCTTTTGAAAATGGTCTTGACGGCCGTATTGGATATGGCAAGCAATGCCATCAACTTGGGCCTTGCCCGCTACAGCAATTTTACGGGTCGTTTTGCCGCTGACAATTTCGAAGAGGACAAGCAGTTGCTTGGTCTGCTGAAAGAGGCCAACGAACTTTTGCCCATGGCGGACACCGCCCTAGGAATTCTGATGGTCTTGAGCATCGTGTTCATCGCCATCGCCCTCCTGGGGTTGCTGATGCCTCGAAACTTTGTTCACGTCCTTGTGGCGTTGAAACTGCTGAAGTGGTGCCCCAAGGGGGGTGAAACAATTAAAGGCGGCAAGGGTTCCTTGAGCCCCCTCCAGAAAAAAATTGCATTGATTAGCCTTGGAGCAATCGTTGTGTTGTTTATCGTTTGCGGGGGCGTTTCCAGCTGCATGGAAAAGGTGGAAAACCAGACGAAACAGAACTACGTCAAGAACATGCAGGAGCAGGCCCTAGTCTACATCAACGCCCAGAAGGAATTTTTCGGAAAGAACCAGAAGGTGGGCGGCCCCAAGGGCTTGCAACTCCCTGACAGTCTGGAAACCGACGGCTTTAGTTTCAAGGTGACCGGCAGCCGGTTTATTGCGGTGTCCAAGGTACAAATCGACAGTTGCATGGCTGGAGCCAAGTGGCAGATTTCCTCCAGCGTCAAGGGCTTTTTCACCCAGGAACTGCAACTCTACAGGCAACCTCCCAAGGAACCCGAATGCGCAAGCCTTACCCCGGAATTCAAGAATCTGGGCAGGGTAAGGCGTAAAGCTGCAGAACAACAGTAAATTACTTGCCAGCCTTACGAGCTTCAAGGGAGCAACGGATTCAAAGACGATTATAAATTGTATTTTGACGTAGGTTATTCAGAACCAAAGATTACAAAAGTAAGCTGGGAATAAAATCCAAAACTTTAATCTTTCTCGTCATCCGGGATCCAGCATGGGTCTTCCGGGTGTTTTTTATTCCATTTTTTTTAATGGGGTTGACTTTGATGCGTGAATTGACTATATTAATAGTGACCGGGAGGTTTTTCCTCCGGGTTACCCCCCTCGGCGAAAGCCGAGGTTTTCATTTTTTGTATTTTCTTGCTCTTTCTATAATTTCACCTACATTTATTCTTTTGGGTTTCCCCCCATTGATAATAACCCATGAATACGGAGATGAGTAGTTGATTTCGTGATTATCCATATAAGACTTTTTAGCAGATCCAAAGATTTTATTTACAAAATCAGCGACATTCGTTATGCTTTTTGATTTTACATGTATTACATTTGTCCCAGCCTGATGAAAAGCCTCAAGAAATCGATGCCCTACTTTATTTCTACTTCCGACAACCTCTTTAAACTCAGTTTCAAGTCCATCCATTATTGAGTCCGAATGCTTGACTCCGTCGGAAAAGTTCGTCTCTGGAATAAGACATACCGGGTGTCCGTTTTTACCCATGATTTCTCCTATTTCAAGTTCCTTCTTAAAATCTTTTATCTTATTTCCTTTTTTGGATTCTTCTTCTCGCTTTTTGCTAACAAACAGGTTAGGTTTCTTTTCCTCCGGGTCTTGTTCTTCCTTAAATAGTTTTTTAAATAGATTTAGTGTTTGAGCCCTTCTTTTTTTTACAATGGCTTTTTTGTTTTCTATATCTGCTCTTTGTTTTGCAATTTCCTTTCTTTTTTTCTCTCTTAATTTCCTAGCCATTTTTATTTCATTTTTCTTTACTTCATTTGCAAGAGACTCTTTTATTTTAATCGTTGTAGGATCAGCATTCGCACCTTGCGTCACGCCATGGACCGGTTTATCCTCCCTCGTCTCCTTGTAATCGTCCTCGTACTCCTTGACGTACGGCAACGCCACGCACCGGCAGCGGAAGTCGGTGCCGGGAGCGCCCTTGTAGGCTCCTTTAGGGCGTTCACGGCGCTCCAGTTTGCGTGTCCCGTCCTTTTTATCCACCCATTCGTAATAATGCGTTTCGTCGCCCCATTTGCAAATCCTGCCGTCCATCAAGGCGTGGCTCTCCCTGGTGCGGCCGTCCATTGCCGCGGACCACTCGTAGTACTCTATGCCGGCGGACTCGCTCTGGTTCTTGGCAATGGCGGAGTTCAACTTGCCCACCTCGGTGGTCGCAATCAGTTCAGCCTTGTTCCTGGAGAAATCGTCGCAGGAGTTCTGTATCTCCTTCAGCATCTCTCGCAGGTTTCGACCGGAAAGGACTCCGTCCGATATAACGCCGGCCACCTTCTTTCGCATCTCCTCGTTTGTGGACTTGCAGAGGTCAACGAAATTCGTAGTCCAGGTGTCGATTATGAGCTGCCTGTTGTCCTGTGAAGGGAAGAATCGCTCACCGACCACGAGGTCCGAGAAGTCGGCGAATGCTCGGACATTGAACCTGGACACCTTCAACGCGATGTCGTAGGCCTTTTCAGCGAAAGATTCCGGTGTTGCCCCAGGAACTGCGTAGACATCGTCGACGGAACCGCTGCTTGCGGCACGTTCCAGCTTGAATGAGTAGTCCTTCAGTTCCTCGAGCAACGCCTCGTTTGCCTCCGCCTCCTCCTTGGATGGGTAGAACTTGTGAGGAGACACCTTCGGGCGTTTCCCCTTCTTCTT
>JABUUR010000199.1 GCA_021443065.1 Fibrobacter sp. | reverse complement strand
TAGTTCTTGCACATCTTGTACATGTAAAAAACAAACTTTTCTGCTTTATTGTCGGCCATGTCGGTCCTCGTCGCGACGGTTTATCTATTGTTCAAGTAATCCAGAACCTTCTGGGTCAGGTCGTTGTCCTTTTTCCAAAAGAGCACAGCACCGGTGGCGCGGTCCACCACCATGTCGTAACCTTCCTGCAGGGCGATTTCGTTTACAGCCTTGCGGATCAACTGGATAATGGGAGCGCTCACCTTTTCGTTTTCAGAAATCAGTTCGCCTTTGCGGCCATAGACACGATCGATGAAGTTCTTCAGTTCCGTATCCTTCTTGGCATATTCGGCTTCCAGTTCCCGCTTCTTTTCGTCGGAAAGCATGAGCATCTGCTTATCCAGTTTTTCCTTGATGGCTGCAAGTTCCTTTTGCAGCAAGTTGCCCTGCTGTTCCCACTTGGCCACCTGGCGGTCGTACTCTTCCTGAGCCTTCTTGGTGCCCTTGTAACCGTCAAAGATCAATTTGGAATCCACATGGGCAATGCGAAGTCCGTCTTCGGCAAAGCAAGCAGAGGCTCCGAAGAACAAAGCAATAATCAAAACCGCGAAAAGTCTTTTAACCATAAATTTCTCCTTAGAAACCTTGGCCTATAACGAAGTTGAACTCCATACCGCCCACCTTATCCTTCTGGGTACCGGTGTAGTTCTCGCCCACATCCAAAGGCCATGCAAAGTCGAAACCGATAATGCCAAGCATAGGAACGACTACGCGGAAACCAAAGCCCACATCCTTCTTGAGGCTGGTGGGGTCCCATTCGCTGAGGGGGCTGCGGCTGGGCTTGGGAACCTTGGTGCTGGGGTCGTAACGTTCACCGAACACGTTGCCAGCATCAAAGAAGAATGGCAACAGGTAGAACGTCTGGGGAACAAGGCCCAACTGCAACTGGGCACCGATATACTGGTAACTGCGGCCCAAACGGCGGTAACCGATGGAACCCGACGAGTAACCGCGCATCATGCCTTCGTAACCGTAGGCGCCGCCCATTGTGTACAAAGTACGGTACTGCAGGTGGTCGCCAAAGATAATGCCATATTCATTGGTCAAGGCCAAGGTCAGGCGATCCCTGAACAGCGGGAACCACCACTTCACAGAAAGTTCCGTCTTCAGGAATTCGAAGTCGCTGAACATAAATCCATCAGCCCACTGCACATTCAACTCGTAGCGGGAACCTTCCGTGGGGAACTGCGGCAAGTTCTTGTCGTCGCGAATCAAGCGGAGGTTGATTGCAGATTCGATACCGGTATAAACCACATAACTGTTGGGGATGTTGTCGCCCTGCTTGTTCATAAGCCAACTGTAGCCTACCTGGCCATAGAAGTAGTCGTCGGGCCACTTGAGACGCTTGCCCAGGTAAACGCTTCCGCCATAGCGGGTGATATCGGGGTCGTTATAGTCCTCCATGTTCCACCAGGAGTAACTCAAGCTGGCGCCCAAGGTAATGGGCTTGTCCAAAAGCCAAGGTTCCTGGAAACTGATGGAGGCGCTCTTCTTGTCGGCACCGTATTCCACACTCAGGGAGGCGGCACGGCCGCCGCCCATGCAGCAGTTGGGAATAGAAATGGAGGCCGTACCCACAAGTCCATCGCTTTCGCTGTAAGACACGCCCAGGCTGAACTGACCCGTTCCCGCTTCCTTTTCCTGAACCACAAAGTCCAAATCCACTTCCTGCTCGCCTACGACCTTGATATCCGGTATGACCATGTCAAAGTAGTTCAACTGCATGATTTCGCGGAAACTGCGTTCCAAGGCGGACTGCCGGTAGGTATCCCCCGGATAGAGCCGGACTTCGCGACGGATAACCTTTTCGTTGGTCTTGGTGTTCCCACGGATGTGCACCTTGTGAATCTGGGCCGGAAGCCCTTCGGTCATACGGTAAGACAGGTTCACGATGGAATCGTTGGTAAAGGTGCGTTCTTCTTCGTACTGGGCAAACAGGTAGCCGTCTTCGCGGTAGGCATCGATCAAGGCCTTGCGAGAGGCGTCATAGAGGTACTGGTCAAAGACCTCGCCGCTGTCAAGGCGGTAAACGTACTTCAACATCTGGTCGTTCAATACTTCGTTGCCGGAGAAATGGAGAGAGCCCATGTAGTACCGGCGGCCCTCGTTCATGTGGATATGGACGAGAATGGAGCTTGAAGTCTTGATATCGTCGTACTTGTTCAAGGCCGGGAACATTTCCTCGATCATGTAGCGCACCAGGAGTTTTTCCTGATAGCCGTTCATTTTTTCAAGTTTCTTCAATGAATCGATCTTGGGATTGGACCACTTGTTGTTCTTCACAACAGAAAGCCATTCCTTGCGGGCATCCTCGTAACGAATAATGTCGTTCAGGTACTTCCAGGCATCTTCCTCGGACTTTACCTTGGGAACAGACCTGGTCACCCACTTCTTTTCGCCGATAGAGCGATGGTTACGGAAAAAGTGGGTCGCCTGCATGGTGGGCTTGGCAGCCATCTTGTACAAGGCGGTAGAAGAATCTGCCAGGGCGACATTCAGTTGCTCATAAAGGTTTTCAAGTTTTGCCCCCATGGGGACCATGCGACCCATGTAGAACAGGCAGGTGGAGTCCGGGAGATACTCTGCGCTATACTCCGTAAGTTCCGCATCCAGGTAGCCAAAATGACGGATGGCGTTCAACACGGAATCCCGGTCGGCGGCAAACACGTCTTCCTTGAATTCGCCACCGCCCCACCACTGGTCCAGTTTGGTGTTCATGTGGTCCATGATGTCTTCGCGGGGAACATTGCCGTTGCCCTGGATGTCAAATTCGCGAACCTTGACCTTGCCCCCTTCGCGGACAACGAAAACAACCTGATTCTTGTTTTCGTCGGCTTCGGTTTCGCGGTAGCCCACTTCGGCAAGGAGGTAACCCTCGGAATGGTAGTGGGCCAGGATAGCCTGTCGGTCACGTTCCAGTTGGCTCTTGCTGTAGACCTGCCCCGGGATCAGGCGAACCTTGAGGCGCAGGTCCTCTTCGGAAACATCATCGCAGCCTTCAAAGATAACGGTATCGAGGGCAGGCAGTTCCTTGATCTTGAAAATAAGTTCCACGTCGGACCCTTCGCCCACATAGTCGATCCATGCGGTGACATCGTCAAAAAGTCCGGACTCGTACAAGGAGGTTACAGAGGCCTGCACCTTTTCAGAAAGGCCCGAAGGGGAATAACTCTGGCCCTCTTTAATGCCGATGCGGCTGATAACGGCACGGGGATCCATGTGAATGGTTCCTTCGACCTTCACTTTCTTAACGGCGTTCTCTACCATATAACTTTCGGACAATTCGGACATATCCAAAAGTTGGGCTTGTACAAAGCCAACAAACAGAACAACAGCAAATAACAATCGAGACAACAGAATCAACCTGCCTGTATAAAAATCCAATTCCAGCCAAAAATACAAAACTTAAGGCATCAAGATTTAATAAACCTGCCCGATTTTGGTAAAAAAAGGCTTTTTTTTCGCGTTCAAAAAAAAACTTATCCCAAAAAGTCTACAGGGAGACGTGTTTTCCCAGACCAAGGGTACGGCATCGTCGACCTTCGTTACTTTGTCTGCACCACGAGATTTCAGACTAGCCACAAGGCTGTCATAAGCAGGTTTCTTTGCAAAACTGGAATCGAAAATCAGCCCGTTGTACTTGTACAAATCTGCAAGCAACGTGTCCTTGGGCGAACCGCCCGCTGCCGCCACTTTTTCTGCCAGGTCAGGCACCCACCATAGCGACGCGGCCAGCAAACGACTTTTTCATTTTGACTAATCCTTATATCCAAAACAGGTTGTAAACCCATATTGGAGGGAGGCACGACCTAAATGAGGCTTGGCAACTCGTTGCCTTAGTCGAATTATCCTCTTTGTGGAGATAGGGTCCATGACATTCCCCGCCCCCAGCGTCATCATTAATTGTCAACAAATTTAGGCCAGATTTTTTCGGGATTCTGGTTCAGGTACAAAACCTTGACCCAGCTATCGGAATGAGGACCGTCGCTAAAGAAAAGTTCATCGATGGCACCGTTGAAAGAACGCCCAATCACAAGCAGCGACGTTTCGTAACGCTTGTGACTAGTGGAGGCCTTGGTATTCTTTTGAGGAATCAGATTACCGTCTACATAGAAACTCTGTTTGCCGGAACGATTCAAGAAGTAAATATGCGTCCATTTTCCTTCTACAGCCAAACTGTCACCACTGCGGAACGTGTGGGCGTAATTGCTATCGCCTACAGTTTCCCTAAAACCGGCAATAAAGCCAGCCGCAGGGTCGTAGACCAGGCTGTACTGCCCATCCTTGGAGAAAATCATGCTGGAATCCTTGATATCGTCAATGCGGACCCACACGCTATAACTCAAGGTATCTGCCGGGAAATTCAATTCGCCGGAAACAGAATTGTCAACAACAACAGATGTTGTCTTTGCTCCGTCAAAATGGAATGCCTTACCCACGGCTCCATCAATTTCTTCAACGTTGTAAGGAGTGCCAGTAGAAATCTCCTCGTTTTCAGCAACATCCTCGAAGGAATCCACACCGGAATCAAAATGCCATACCGTACGGAAATGACCGATGGTCCTGAACACGTCCGTAGCATAAATCGCCGGCTTAATGGAGTTGAATTCAATCAAAATCGAATCTGTAAAATTCAGGGAATCGACGCGAACCCAGAAAACAGCCTCCCTGGCGGAGCTGTCCAGCCGACCGATGCTTATGGGAAGCGATGCGGAACGTACACCCTCTTTGTTAATGCGGTATGCTTCAAAACGTCCCTTGCCCTTGGCGGCAAGCCCGTCAAAACCATCCAAGGATCCGTCGATGCGCATTGCCATGGGAACATCGGTAATGGAAGAGTAGGCGGAATCAAACGCATCCTCTTCGGGCAAGGCAAGGGGAGCCTTGAAAGCCCTGATGACCGCCTCGGGAATGGTATCGACGATGGTATCGCCCGGGGTGACGTTCAATTCGCGGAACGCAGCATCCAAGGTGTCCTTTTCAAAGAGGTGGATGATAAGGTCCTGCTCACCCGCCGGCAAGGAATCGACTTTCACAACGCCGTTCTTGACCTTGACCGGCTGCAGGAAGGTGGTTCCCACGATGGTCGCTTCGCCACTCAAGCCGTCCACAACATCTTCCAGGACATTTTCCACATTGAGCAGGGCTGTGCCCGGATTCTGCAGGGAATCGCTTACAACAAGGCTGTCCTCGCGGGTCAGATTGCGGACCAGCAGTCGTTTTCCCGTTTCTTCGTGGAAGGCTTCAAGGGAAAAGGACCTCATGCCAGGCAGGGAATCTATCGCGTACGCGCCATTGGAATCAGCCGTAACCTCGATAACGTCATCAAGGTCGTTTCCATGGTAATAGTCAAACTGTGAACCCACCACACGGACGCGGGCATATTTTGCAGGGGCGCCATCGTTCAAGTAAAGGACACCAGCCAACTCGGGAGACCCGGTTTCGGCGCTATTCCCAGAGACAGTCCGAGAACACCCCGCCACCAGCAGGGCTGTTATTGCTGAGAAGCCAAAACCTAATCTCATCCAAAACTTCATAATAACAATATAAATATAGTTATGATTTTCGTTTTTCAGGTGCTAAAAAACATAAAGGTGTTGCCTACAGACAACGGCCTTTCACTTAAACCAGTGCTCTAAAGCACACCAAATCCCCTAAATTTTCCATTTTTAGCCTCCTCTCCCTTAATTTTTTTATATGTTCAAGTTATGCAACCACAGGCCTTAAGACTTTCTGAGATTACCATCGCAAATCTGCGTTCTATCCAACGTCAGACGTTTCCTCTCAGCAACTTCACTGCCCTCATAGGATACAACAACGCCGGAAAAACGAACATTCTCATGGGCATCCGCTGGCTGCTGTCCCATTTTTCACTGGACATATCCTTTTTTGACAACCCCAACGAACCTGTGGAAGTCGAAGGCGTTTTCGACGGAATTTCCGAGCAGATTTTGGCGAGGCTGGGCGAAGAAAAATCCCAGGCACTCCTCCCCTACCTGGTCACCGCGGGCCCCAACGCAGGCCGGATCCGGATAAAAAAACTGCAGCGTGTCCCCGGAGAAAACCCCGACTCCGTCGAAAAATTTGTTTTTGTGCCCCCCAACAAACGTAACGGCAAGAACAACAAGGAATGGGTGCGGGCAAGCGACGATTTTATTTCTGCATTCAACAGAATGTTTCCCGAATCCATCGCCATTTGGGACTTCGAGGGCAACCAGGCCTTCACCAAGTTGCTGCACGAAATTTTCAAGCCACTGGAAAGGCGCTTCGGCGGCGAAATCAACACTCTGCTGAACAAGTTCAGCGACATTCTTTCCCCAGGCAGCGAAAATCGGGCAGACGAAATGACCGCCTTCGACCGGGAAGTCAACGAGAAACTCCGCCCCCTGTTCCCCAGCGTCAAGGTGGAACTGGACATTCCTGTCCCCACCTTGGAGACCTTCCTGAAAAAGGCCTCCCTCAAGGTCATTGACGAAGACGACGGCTTTGAAAGGGATATTTCCCGCATGGGCGCGGGCTCCAAGAGAGCCATCCAGATGGCGTTGATCCGCTACCTGGCGGATATTAAAAAACATCACAACAACCACTACCTGAGCCGCACCATGCTGCTCATCGATTCTCCGGAACTTTACCTGCACCCCCAGGCCGTAGAACTGGTGCGGGTAGCCCTGAAGAACCTAAGCAACGAGGGCTACCAGGTTGTTTTTGCGACCCACAGCGCCCAGATGGTCACCAGCGAAGACGTGAGCACTTCCCTGTTGATCCGCAAGAACAAGGAACGGGGTACCTTTATGCGAAAGCGGATGGAAGACGCGGTGCATCAGGTTGTCCAAGACGCCCCCAGCCAACTCCAGATGCTCTTTAGCCTGAGCAACAGCAACGAACTTTTGTTCGCCGACTATGTGCTGCTCACCGAAGGTAAAACCGAACTTCGCGTTTTGCCTGCACTTTTCGAACGGGTCACCGGACAAAGTTTTGCGCAAATCAAATGCGCCCTGGTTCGTCAGGGAGGGGTCAGCAACACCCGCAAGAGCATGCAGGTCCTTGGTGCCATGGATATGCCCGTACGGGCCATCGTGGATTTGGATTATGCCTTTACCACGGCGACCCACGACGGTTATCTGGACTACAACGACCCTGATTTAAAACACTGCCTGCGGCTCTTCAGGGAACTGGCATTCCATCATCATTTGCGGCTGGTGAACGGCCTGCCCGTCAACAAGCACAGCAACACCTCCGCAGCCCAGGCCTACGCCATGATGGCAGCCATGCCCGAGGCGGAACGGCCCATCAGGAGCATCCATGCAAAACTCCGTAGCCAAGGAATCTGGGTATGGACTCGGGGAGCCATAGAAGAACACCTGGGATTGGCCGCAAAGAACGAAGCCTCGTGGAGCAAGTTCATCGAGCAAAGCAAGGCGCAGAATTTCGCAAAGATCGTTCCCGATTACGGCAGCATAGAAGAACTGTGTCGCTGGATTATCGAGGGCGGAAACCTTATGTGACGCTGGGGACGCAGCCCCAGTGCCTTGCGTACTGTCCGTACCTCTTTCAAATCGTCATCCCGGCCACATCGCTTTGTCATTCCGGCCACATCGCTTTGTCATTCCGGGCTTGACAATTACTGTCATCCCGGCCTCCGCGCCGGGATCTCTCTTTTTTCTGTCATCCCGGGCTTGCCCCGGGATCTCTCTCCTGTCACCCTGAACCCTGGAGCGGCCTTTAGCCCTGGACCCTGGAGCGTAGCGATAGGGGATAGGCGATAGGGTCCTGGGCGGTATTTATGGATCCTAGCTGCCCTTCGGACAGTTCCGCTAGCGGCTCGGTCATG
>JABUUR010000462.1 GCA_021443065.1 Fibrobacter sp. | reverse complement strand
AGTCCTATACGTCCTTAGCAGGGACGCGCCTTCGGCCAGCTCGGCCATCTTCCCATCTTGGGGACACAGATTTTAGAAAAAAAACGATATAATTTCAAGGGGGAGACCCCATAATTCACGAAAAATGCCCCAAAACCCCCATTTTTTTTACACGACAAGCCCCAAAAATTCAAATATTCTACATTTAAATCAGTATGAAGACTCTTCTTTCCAAATTATTTAAAATCGTTGCGGCTTTTGCTCTCGTGAGCCTCATCTGCTGCATTCCGGTCTACATTTTGGTATTCAAGGTCCTTCCCGAAAAGGATCCCGACAACCAGTTCAACCGCAAGAACATCCTCCAGGTTCTTTCGGGCGAAACACGAGTCTACTACAACGACGGCGAGGAACTCCTGGGGGCCTTCTTCGATGCCAACCACCGCGTGTACGTTCCGTACGGCGACATTCCGAAAAACATCGTGAACGCACTGATTGCAGCCGAAGATGCCGGCTACTGGCACCACAACGGTTTCAGCGCATACGGCTTTACCCGCGCCATGGTAAGCAACATCAAGGCGGGACACATGCGCCAGGGCGGTTCCACCCTGACACAGCAAACCGTAAAGAACATCTTCGGGCGCGAAGAACGATCCATCAAGGAAAAAGGCAAGGAACTGATCAACGCCCTCCGCATGGAAAAGCACTTCAGCAAAGAGGACATCCTTGAGTTCTACCTGAACCAATTCCATGTGTCCGGTACCGGCAAGGGCGTAGCCATCGCCGCACAGTACTTTTTCAACAAGGAACTGAAAGACCTGACCCTTGCAGAATGCGCCTTTATCGCAGGCTCCGTCAAGGGGCCCTACAACTACGACCCCTTTATCCAGCGCAGCACGGAACGCAGGGAGCGGGCCGTCGCCCGTGGGCAGGAACGCCTAAAGTACGTTCTGGGGCGCATGGTGGAAGAAGAGTACATTTCCAAGGAAGAAATGGACGCGGCCTTGTCCGAACCCTTGGCGTTCAACCACGGCAATTTCCGCTTTACAGTCAGCACGATCCTCGAGCGCATCGAGGAAAAACTGGACAACGACTTTTTCAAGGCCGAATTCGAAAAGGAGGGCATCGAGGACTGGCGCAAGGCCCAACTCTCCATTACCACCACCTTGGATGCAAAATCCCAGAACGCGGCAAAGCGGGCCCTGCAGACAAACATCAGCAACCTGCAGATGCAACTGGGCGGTTTCGTTTTGCCCAAGTCCCAGTTCGCAAGCAAGGCGCAAAGCGCCCGCAAGGGCGACTACCTCTACGGCTCCGTTGACAGCGTCCACGTGGATTCCCTGGGGCGTCTCAAGGCATTGACTTTAAGTTTTGGCCAGTTGAAGGGCATGGTCTCCGAAGATGCCATCAAGAGTTTTGCAAAAAAGGCCAGCGCAGACCCCAAGAAACCTATCGATGTAAGCAAACTTCTCGGAAGCCAGCTAAAGAAAGGCGCAATCCTTTTGGTTAGCGTCACCAGCGAAACCTTGGTCGACGGCTATGCCGTGTGCCAGATCGAAACCGAACCTGTTCTCCAGGGCGGACTTTTCGCCATACAGAACGGCAACGTCCTTGCCACCCAGGGCGGGTTCCACAACACGGGCTTCGACCGCAGTTTCAAGGCGCTGCGCCAGTTGGGGTCCAGTTGGAAGCCCTTGCTTTACGCCCTTGCGCTGCAGCACCATTGGAACTACCTTGACCCGTTGGAAAACGACTACAATGTGTTCCAGTACGTAAACCAGTTCTATTTCCCGCGGCCGGACCACAAGAACAAGGGGGAGGTGGTAAGCATCGCCTGGGCCACCACACGTTCCGAGAACATCGCAAGCATCTGGCTTTTGGAACACCTGCTGGACAAACTGAGCCCCGACGAGTTTGCAGAGGTTGCCGCACAGAACGGATACGCCCGCGAGGCGGAAGAAGAATACAAGGCCTACTTTACAAGGCTTCGTGACGATTTCGGCCTGACCATGAAGGAAGAGGTCAAGAAGGAAATCGAGTTTACCAAGGCCAAGGAGACCCTGGTGGACATGATGAAAAACGAAGGCCGCGAAAATGCGGCACGGGCCCTGCAGAACCTGCGTTACGGCACCTACAACGAAGTAGCCCTGAAACAAGCAAGGAAAGACGCCAACACCATCAAGTTCATCAACCACAACTACAAGAACTACGAACAACTGTTGCGCGCCCGCGACGCCATGGACCTGGACCCCGACATCGCCCCCACTCTCCCGCCCATGGAAACCCTGAAGATCTACGGCGACCTCACCCACGCCGACATCAAGCGCCTAAGCACCATGATCGAACCGGTGGACGACCAGGCGGATTATCTAGATGCAGACCACATACGTTACTGGCCCGACTTCAGGCGTTCCCTTTCCATGACCGAATACGCAAGGTTCGCCAAGGAAATCGGCATCCACCAGAAGTTGCAAAAGGTATTCAGCATGCCCCTGGGTGTAAACGAAATCACCCTGGCGGAAATTTCTACCGCCTACCAGACACTTCTTACCGGCAAGGTTTTCAAGTGCAAGGACGGCGACTGGACGGACCCCTGCTTTATCAAGGAAATCAAGAACCGCGACGGCAAGACAATCTTCAAGAACAAGGTGGAAAGCAAGACCGTTCTTGACGACACCGTGACTTCGCAGGTGGGCGTCATGCTCCATTCCGTGTTCGTGAACGGAACCGCCCGCAGCCAGTACAACAGCATGACCATTTCTTCGCCGGACAGGGGAACCACCCTGCGTTACCCGGCATTGGGAAAGACCGGCACCACCAACGATTACCGCAACGTAGCCTTCATGGGGGCGATCCCCACCTACGTAAGCGAAAAGAACGGACTGGGCCTGGATTCCGTGGTGGCCATCGGAAGTTACGTAGGTTTCGACAACAACAAGCCCCTGAAATCCGGACGTACGCGAATTGCAGGCGCCAGCGGTGGACTGCCCCAGTGGGCGTCATTCGCCCGTGAAGAAATAGATATTCTCGGAACCCCCGAAAAACTGGACTTCCTGGACATTTCCATGATTGCCGCAGGCGAGGTCCCCCTGAACTTTTCCAATGAACGAGGCCAGTTGACAGTAGACCCCATGACAGGCCTTGCAATCGCCGGCGCGCAGGCCCAGGGCCGACCGTTGCCCTGGCTGGATGTTCCGGGCTTTACGCCGCCCCAGGTTCAGGAGCGGGCTGCAGAATCTGCAGCCGAAAGCGGCATCATGATCAGCCTGCCCATGCCAAGTACGGAACCTTCGGTACAGCCTGCAACGGAGCAGGCCGCCCAGCCTGCGGCAGACCAGGCCTTGCAACCCGCAGACGCCTCGGTGCCTTCTACGGCATCGCAAAGCGCCTCGGCAGAAATTACGCAACCGGCGGTTCAGCCCGCGGCCCCCGCCCAAGAGCCAGCGCCAGAAAACGCAGCGCCCGCCGCGGCACCTGCAGCCTCCATGCCCAAGGACGACGACTGGGACCTGCCCGCAGAATTTAACAGCAAGAGCGCCTTTGTCCCCATCGAGGCTGACGCCGAATAACTTTACCGGAGAATGTGATGACAAAAAAACGCAAACTCTTTAAGGTTCTTACCGCCATTACCACGGCGACCCTGCTGGAGGCCTGCGCAGGTCAAGCCCCCGCCCCCTGCGTCAACCCGGAAGTCCCTGACGCAGTCCAAGGCCCGCAACAGGCCGCACAATCCACAACCCAAGTCCCCGGCGCGATCCAAATCCCGCAGCAGTCCGCGGCAGACCTCCCACAACAGGCCGCGGAAGACCTCCCGCAGCAGTCCGCGAAAGACCTCCCGCAACAGGCCGAGGTCCAGGACGACGGAGCAGTTCAAGACATCGGCGCAGAAAGCCCCCAGCCGCGACCCGCAACGCAAGATGCCGGCACAGTCCAGGACCTGCATCAGCCAGCAGTTCAGGACAGGCAACAGCCCACAGAACCGGTTCAGCCCGAACCCGTAGACCCCTACCTTGCGCTGCCCAACATGGTCTCCAGCATTTTCGACCATGCAAAAAACCTCTTCACCCAGGATAACGTGGACGCCGCCGTTTCCTACCTGCAGCGGTTCCGCATTCTCAAGCCCCTGTGGAACGAGTGGGAAAGCCGTGCCGACTCCCTGCTGAATGTCTTTGGGCAGAGCAATGCGGAACGAGCCAAGCAATACGAGTCCTTGATTCTCGAACTCAAGAACATGAACCGCGTCCAGGCGGCGTACAGCCTTGTGGCCGAGGCCGCCGACAGCCTTATGGCCCTCGCCCCGGGAGATTCCCTGGTTCAGTTTGCCAAGGAACAGAAGAACATCGCCTACAAGAATACCCTCGGCAAGGCCCTCAAGGAAAAAGTCCAGATTCTCGCCCTGGCAGAATCCTACGCACGCTTCGACGAAGCACTGAAGCAGGCCACGGCATTCCAGATGCGCTATCGCGACTTCGAGAACGAACTTATGATCGGCAAGATGATCGAGTACATCCAAAAGTTGCAAAATTCCGTCAACGAGGAAGACAAGAAATTCTGGGAAAAGAACGACCCGGAAAAGGCCCTGGCCGAAGTAGACACCCTTATCGCAAAGAAGGCGTTCACAAAGGCGAAAAATCTTGTGGAAAAACTGAAAGCGAGCAACTTGCGCAGGCAGGCCGCAGAAAAGTACCAGAAACTGGCCGACGCCGTCTGCACGGAAAAGCGCAAGTACGCCTCGCAGCAGTACATCAAGGCAACCAAGCAAAAGAACGTAGACAAGAAAAAACAGATTCTGATGGACGCCATCGGCGCATTGAGCGCCTGCAGCGACGACTATCCGGAATACGACAAAATCAAGACCGTAACGGACAACATCACTTTCTTGAAGGCAGAGCTGGACCGCTAAAATGGAACTGGGGTTCTTTGTTCTAGGCGCCATCGTAAGCCTCATCAACAGCATCGCTGGCGGTGGCAGTTCCCTGAGTCTGCCCATCATGATATTTTTGGGGATTCCGCCTACCGTCGCCAACGGCACCAACCGCATAGGCCTTATCGTGGGGAACGTAAGTTCCGTCTACAACCTGGCAAAACACGGCTACCTGAACAAGAAAATCTTTAAGCAGTTGGCCATCCCCACCGCCGTGGGCTCCCTGGTCGGCGTTTGCTTTTTGATGCAGATCGGAGACAAGGCGTTCCAGGCAATGCTTGCGGTGGTCATTTGCGTAGTTGCGGTCATGGGGCGGCTCCGCAAGGATATTCTGGGCAAGCCCCCCGAAAAACCTCCCGAGAAACTGACCCTGGGAGGCGCCCTGGGGTTCGCCCTGGTGTCCATCTACGGGTGCATCATACAGGTGGGCGTAGGTTTCGTGCAAATTTTCAGTTTGACCCGTTATACGGGGCTGGACCCCATCCATGTCAATGCCCTTAAAAACTCCCTTACCACCATTTTTCTGGTGATAAGCACCGCCGCCCTGGGTATCGCCGGCAAAATCGACTGGCCCATAGCCCTCACCATGGCGGCAGGGGCCTGGGTGGGCGGCTACCTGGGCAGCACGCTGCAACGAAAAAAAGGCAACAAGTTCATAGAAAACTTCGTGAGCGTATGCAGCATTGCCATGGCAATCTATCTGATTGTAGACCTGGTACTTTCAAATTAGAGTCTCGTCAACTCCATAATCGACTCTGTAAAAAAGCGGGTTACTGCAACCAAATGGTTGCTCCTTTAAAGAGCTTATTTTTTAAAAATTTCCTTGTGGCAGGGAAGTCTGAAAAAGAAAAGCAATTTGAATTCGTACTCTCGGAAGAGCTCAAGGCGCTCCGGGAATCTCTTAAGTTGAACTTGACCGAAATGGGGATCAAGTCCGAGATGTCCCGCCAGCAGTACGAGAAATTCGAAAGACTTGAAAGGACCCCCACCCTGTACTCCCTATACAGGATCTTCTCGGGCATCGGCGCCGACCCGGGTGAATTTATCCGAAAGACTTTCCGCAAGTTCGACGAGGTCAACAGGCCAAGGCAAATCCTTTCCGACGTAAGCGCCGCCAAGGA
The DNA here is from genome assembly GCA_021443065.1 of Fibrobacter sp. Taxonomy (GTDB): domain Bacteria; phylum Fibrobacterota; class Fibrobacteria; order Fibrobacterales; family Fibrobacteraceae; genus Fibrobacter. Next base: position 1,920 of record JABUUR010000462.1, on the reverse strand, counting down.
ATACTACATGAACGCGAAAATGAAAAAGGCCAAGGCCGAAGACGAAAACCGTTAAGCAGTCGCGACTATTTTACAGGCCCTCTTTTTACGGCGCAATCGGGATTTTTTTTGCGGCAGGGTTTCGGAAAGGCTTTCCATGAGACGTTCCAGGAGCGCATCTGCAGGCGACAGACTTCCGCACCCTCCACCGGACGTGGAAGAGGAACCAGCCAGAAGTTCCTTACGTTTGCGGTCAAGTTTCTTGATCCGCGCCTCCAGGCGGAGGGCCTTTTCCTTGGAATCCAGTTGGAAGGTGCGTAAGATACACTCCGGCGGAAACGCCCTGGTGAAACGCGCGCCCTTACCCGAGACATGCTGGCCATAGCGGGCCTCCACGTCGACGGCATAACCCGTGTAGATGCGGTCGCCCGCGCATTTAAGCATGTAGACAAAGTGCGCCATAAAACAAAAAGGCGGGGCAAAGCCCGCACCTTTAAATCCAGCCTTTAGTGGTGCCCCTCTTCGGGTTCGTCCTTGGAAGGCCTGGACACCAGACTCATGTAGATGGTGCCTAAGATGGCCGCACTGAAGGATCCCAGCAGAATGCCAAGTTTGGCGGAGTCCTGGCGACCCCCGACGTCAAAGGCGAGGCTTGCCACAAAGAGGGCCATGGTAAAGCCGATACCGGCCAGCATGCCGCCACCCCACAGGATCTTCCAGCTGTAACTGGGCTTCTTGGAAATGCCCAACTTTACAGAAATCAGGCTGAACAGGAAAATGCCGATGGGCTTGCCGAAAACCAGGGCAAGGGCCACGGCACCCATCACAGGGACCTCAACACCTCCCAGCTTGATTTCGACACCGGCATTGGACAGAGCAAAGAGCGGCATGATAAAGAAATTGATCCACGGGGTCAGGGGCTTGAAGAGGCGTTCCTGCATAGAAATGCTCTCGCTGGAAGCCTTCGTCAAGAGGGAGAAAACCCTGTACTTTTCGTGTTCGTCCTTGGTTTCGCCCGAAAGGACGTGGTCTACGCCCGATACAAAACTGCGGACCTTGCCGCTGGTCACCACCGGCTTTGCAGGAACAGAAAGACCCAGAAGCACGCCGGCGATAGTGGGGTGAACCCCGGACTTTACAAAGAACGCCCACACCGCAACCCCGATGACGCCGTGGAGCAGCAAGTTGCGAACGCCTATGCGGAACAGCACGTTGATCAGCACCAGAAGTCCGACACCCGTACCCAGGGCCGCAAAGTTCAGACCGTCACCGCTGGGATAACCGATCGCGATTACGAGGATAGCGCCGATATCGTCCGCAATGGCCAAGGTCAAGATCATCACGCGAAGGGCATGGGGCACCCTCTTGCCAAGAATCGCCATACAGCCCACCACGAAGGCAATGTCCGTGGCCGTAGGAATACCCCAACCGCGGGCGGCATCGGTACCGGTAACGCCGTTGACCGTAAGGTAGATGAGCGCAGGGAACAGCATGCCGCCGGCAGCCGCGATAATGGGCAGACTGGCCGCCTTGGGGTCCCGCAGTTCGCCGTAGGTCATTTCGCCCTTCACCTCGAGACCGATGTTGAAGAAGAAAATGGTCATGAGGGCGTCGTTAATAAGCCAGTGCAGGTCCGCAGAACCAACCCAGCTGCCGATGGTCACCGCAAAGGGCAGGTGCCAGACATGGTGGTAGGATTCCGGTGAAAGGTTTGCCCAAAGGAGGGCCGCCACAGTCATGATGATAAGAACGATGCCGCCGGTGGTTTCCACCTGCATCAGTCGTTCTACGGGTGTAAGAATCTTACGAACCGGAGTCTTGGGGAACAAATCTTCGACACGGTCGCTGCTAGTTACCTTTGGAGACATATCTACCTTTTGGTTATGGTGTTTCTCAACCTTCCGTACTACAAGATAATCTTTTTACGAGGGAGTGTTTGGA
>JABUUR010000456.1 GCA_021443065.1 Fibrobacter sp. | reverse complement strand
AACACGTCTCAAATCGGGACGGTATATACACTTAAAATTCCTTTTTTTATACCATAGCATGATCCCGGGGCAAGCCCGGGATGACAATGCGGGGTGAGGTCCCGGGCAAGCCCGGGATGACAGTGCGGGGAGAGGTCCCGGGGCAAGCCCGGGATGACAAGGGCGGGGTGAGGTCCCGGCTCAAGCCCGGGATGACAAGGGTGGGGTGAGGTCCCGGGGCAAGCCCGGGATGACAAGGGTGGGGTGAGGTCCCGGGGCAAGCCCGGGATGACATTGCTGATATTTACTTTACCAGCACCTTGGCGGAGGTGGTCTGGGAGCCGACCTTAAGGTGCATGTAGTAGACGCCTGCCTTGGGGGCGGAAACCGTCATGAGGTTGCTACCGGAGTTTGCAGTAAAGGAACCTGCGGCGATTTTCTTTCCGTTTACACCCACCAAGGTGTAGCGGGCGGTGGAGCCTGCCAGGTCGGCAGAGGCATCGAACTGCAGTTGCAATTCGCTTGCAGACTGGCCCATACGCAAACCGCCAATGCGACTGGCAACAGCGATGGCCTTGGCAGAGGCCGCCACACGCACCCCGACTTCCTTGGAAGACTTGGTGAGGGAAACATTTACCGCTTCGCCGGCCTCGACTTCCCGGGTAACGCCGTCTACGGTCACATACAGGTGGAGCCCCAGGGCATTCAATTCGTCAACGCCGTCAAAGGTCAGTTTGCCTTCGCGGGTACTTGATGCGGCCACAGAGAAAGTCCATTGGTATTCCTCAGCCACAGGCTTCACAGATTTTGCGAGAGCCTTCTTGCCCTCCATTACAGAAAGGTTCACACGGTCGCCCATGCCTGCCGGAGGTTCGTCCATTGTGGAGGCCTCGTCACCTGCACCTATGACATTCCAGAAGTCCGCCCTGCCCTTTTCGTCAGAAAGGATTGCCACCACAGACCAGTTTTGGGACGTAGCCTTGCGCAGGCCCTTGCGAAGGGCCGCGACCTTCTGCTCCACGGAACTTTCTTTTTTGCCTCCGTCAACATAGGGTGCAGCAGGGACCCGCACGGTAGCAGAAGCACCCTTGCCAAGTTTAGCCCAAACCGCTTCGTAGGGGCCAATGTGGGTTGCGGGGCCGTATGCACCCTCCTCGGGGAGCCACTGGTAGAAAGTTACACCGGCGCCGTTATCGTCGGCAAAAGTCAGGTCGATCGCCCAGCCGTAGGGGTTGGCCACCATGTTCCAGCCGCTGTACACGCTGTCAAGGTCCCAGAGGATTTCTGCATTCTTGTCTACGGAATCCACCTGGATGACAAACTCATCGCCTTCGGGGGAACTATACCAGAAACCTTGGGACGGCATCACATCGCCACCATTGTAGGTGCGGTACTGCCAGTAGTCGCCCACCGGGTTCTTTTCATCCCACCAGTAGAGGGAGGCTTCGGAACCCAGGTCTACGTTTTGCTGCTGGAGGGCTCCCAAAGAAACCATGCTCCAGTTCCTGCCCGTCACGCGCACCTGGTCTACAACGGCAAAGGAACCCCGAATGCCTTGGACTTTTTGCCCATCCACATTCAGGACAAGTTCCGTATGATACTTGCCTGCATAGGGGGCGCTGTATTCCCATGCAGAATCAATCCTTGAAATGTTACCCTTGGCAAGGATTGCAGAATCCACCACCACGCCCATGTAGTCGTACACATAGAATACAAGTTCGGACTTCTTGGATTCATCAAGGTCTGTCACGGTGTAGGAAACCTGCACGGTCCTGCCGTCAACCTGGGGCACTCCTTGGACCACCTCGTAATTCTTTTGCGGTGCGCTGCCGGAACTTTCCGGCTGGCTACTGGAGGACAGGGGTTCGTCTTCCTGGGGGTTGTCCTGTAACACCGCATTGATTTCGGCGTTTTCGAAAACGTCCAGATACTTCTGGCTATCCCAGCCCACAAAGACTTTCCCCTCGGGAATGGTAAACTTTGTCGGAGGCACAGCGGATTCGCCTGCGTCCAGCCACTGGGATTCTCCAATGGCGACACCTTCCACCTTGAATACGATTTCATACTTGGGAGTAAGGCTGCCCGGTACCGTGGCCTGCTGCGGGTTTGCCGTCAAGAAGGGGAAACCGTCATTTACACTTTCGCTAAACGCCCAGGCGTAACCGCTCTTTGCAAAAGGCGTATTCATGAACCCGGCAAAGGCGGCACTGCGCATTACCGCTTCGGTTTCGGTGCCGTTGTGGTTTTCATCGTCCAAGTCCGTGCGGGCTCCGTTGCGAATCACGTAGGTAATGTTCTTGCCATTCTTCCAATCTTCAATGTTCCCGGTTTTACCGCAAATAGTGCCAAAGGCATCTAGTGCAGTGGAATTTTCGCCATAGAAATAATTTGACGCAATGATATATTCTCCATAAAACACGCCATTTCCGAACAAATAGCCCACATCAGGTTTCTCCGGTTTGCTGACCTTAACATCGATATCGCCGATAACAAAATTCTTTTCCATTTTCATGGTAGAATCTTCGTTGACAATTCTACCCGCAAGACCGCCAACAGCCAAATAGTCGCCTGCATCGACACCTGTCACCGAGACCTTACCCTTGACACTGGAGTAGCCTACAGATGCCACATGACGGCAGTTGCCGCACAAGCCGCCCACATCCACAGCCCTTTTCGCAATGGTTGCAGGTTTGTCAATGGCATTGGCATTGTAGGCGATCAAGTTACCGATGGAGCGGTCCGCCTTCACCCAGTCGAAACTGACGGCCTTTCCGCCGGTAGCCTCGGGATAAACACCCAGAATTCCCCCGATTCGGGTCTCGTTAAGGCTGTCGTTCACCACGATCTTTCCGTCAAAAGTCAAATTAGAAAGTACCAGCTCCACAGAGGAATTGACATCGACGGAGCCGGCAATTCCTCCTACGAACACGCTGTCGAGGACAGCCCGACCGTTGCCATCAGAAGGTGCGTTTTCTGCAGTCCTGATGTTGGAGGTGATGACCATGGAGGAGGCGTCGTTCCTTAAGCCGTTGCCGTCGTAAGAAAGGCAGGCCAGGCCCACGATGCCACCCATGAAGGCCTTCACATGAACATTGGGAGTTTCCGTGCCCGAGGCGTAAACGGAAATACTGCCCTTTGTACTGGAATTTACGATGGATACAAAGTCCGTATTTGCAGAAGATCCGGAGCCGCATTTGCTGCCGTAGCCAAGCACACCGCCCACATAGTAGTCGTATTCGCCGGGCACTTTCAGGGATTCATCTACCACCAGGTTTGCGGCAAAACCGTCAATGGTCATATTCATCTGGGTAATCACGTTACTGCGGCCGATCAAGCCGCCCAAGGCGATGTTACCGACAGTGCCTGCGGAAACCAACGCCTGGGCTCCGCCAATTTCGCCGTCAAAGGAGCAGTTGCTAAAGCTAAGGTTACCAACCACGGGGCTGCTGTAGATATAGTTTACGGTAACGTAACCCACCAGGCCGCCCATGGCGCTTCCGCCCCAAATTTTTGTGGGAATGGTTTCGTCGGCCTTGCGCTTTGTAACCACATGGACGTTCCTCATGGATTCGGCAGAGGCGCTGAGCAGCCCGATGACGCCGCCCAGGGCGGAGTTATGGCCCGAGGCATAGTCATGGACATCCACCCGAACATCAAAGACATTTTCTACCGAGGGGTACTTGGCATTGTCGCCGTCGTTGGTGCGAACGGCAAGGCCCACCAGGCCGCCCAGAAATACGTTGTACGCAACTTCGTTGTACGGCACGTCAAGGGTCTTGACCTTGGAACCGGCGGAACCCGCGGAAATGTTCTGTTCATTGGAGACCGAGACGCTTTCATTGACCGTCGCCATGCGGATGGTGGAATTGTAACTGTAGCCCACCAGGCCGCCTGCCATAGGCGCAACGATGTTCACTTCGGCAACGGTGATGTTCTCCAGGGAAGAATTCTGGGCCACGCCGGCCAAGGCTCCCACAGGGTAGTAGTCCGCGCCATCTTCGCTGCCCTTTGCCACAATGCGGACATTCCGGAGGGTAACATTCTGGATGGTAGAAGATTCGACGGTTTCAAAGAGGCCCACGGGCTGGGTCATCTTTTCGGCTTCATAGCACAAATTGGAAATCACCTTGCCGTTTCCGTCGAAGGGGACAATCACATCGGTGTTCCCGAAGAAACCCGAGGAAACAGGAGTTGGAACAAGGTAGGGCAGGGGCTTATGATTTACTGTGCACTTGCCCTGGTCGGCAGAAATTTCGCCAAGGTCTATGTCGGTACCCAGGAACAAAGTTCTTTCGGTGGCGGCATTGACCCACTGCTCGTCCAAAATCTTGTAGAGGTTGTCGGGAGTGTCCTTGACAGAGGCAAGGCAGTTTCCTTCGGAGCCCTGCAGCGGGTAAACCACGCCGCCCTCGGGCTTGATACCGCCGTATCCGTCGGATACGTAGGTAGTGCCAAACTGGTTTATTACGGTAGGCGGAAAAAAGAATTTCCAATCGGGCGAGGTACAGGGGGCGGCATCCTGGGTCAGGTACAAGGTGCCGGACAAGTCGAAAACGTTGTAGTATGCCGATCCATTGGCAGAAAAGGCCGCACCACAGGCAAACAGCACGGCGATTACACTAATTGACAAGCTTTTTCTCATGTTTTTCCTCGAACAATCGATTTACATAACAAAAGATATTCATTTTACCGTTTTTTTTAACGTATTAAGCATCACAGCGGCAAATGCTGTGATACAACGCAAACGCGCAAAATGCCAAAACTGTCCCATTTTTGTAGCACTCTCGAACAAAATAAATTGTGAACTACGTCACAGTCGTGTTTTTCTATCGGTTGCAAATTCCAACTTGGACTACTATATTGTTGTATACGAAAATCTTTTTTTAAGGAGTTTATAATGTTAAAGAAGATCCTCATGGCAGCCATGGTGCTTGCCTCCTTCACTTTCGCAGAAACATTCGGTGTTCATGCAGGTGCAAACATGAGCAGTTTGTATGGTGATGGTGACGCCGCCGAATATTCCACCAACGGATTCGGTTTCAACGCCGGTCTTACCGGAAAACTGGCATTCAAGGATCTTCCCATTTCCTTTATCGCCGAAGCTGAAATCGACATGCGCAACAGCGGCAATAGCGAAAGAAAGGATTTCTCCATGACTGAATGGGCATTGGACATTCCCGTTTTGGTCCGTTTTGACTTCCTGGGATTCCTCTTTGTTGAAGCAGGCCCTTCTTTCAACTTCAACCTGTCCACCAGCACTACCGACAAGGTTGCCGGTAAAGAAGTCACAACCAAGTGGAACGGCGAAAAGCTCAATCCTGAAACCAACACTTTTGAATTCGGCCTTGCCTTCGGTGTAGGCACCAGCATCATTCCTAGCGTGGACATCGACTTCCGCGTAAACCTGGGCCTGACCAACGTACGGGCTGACGAGACCGCTCTTGGCAAGACTGTAGAATTCGACGCCAAGAACCTCCAGTTCGCCCTGGGTCTTTCCTTCTGGATCATGTAATTTAGACCCGTTTGTCTCGATCAAAGACCTTAAGGAGCCTGCCGCACAGTGCGGCGGGCTTTTTTGTAAAGATAAAATTTGTTGCCAATCCAACGCATATTTATAGATTTAGGCCATACAACAGTTTTAGCACATAGGAACCTTTTTAAGGAGTCTCGATGTTCAAGAAAATCGCCCTTGCCCTTACGTTGATCGCCACCGCAAGTTTTGCCACCTGGGACTACTATTCCATCCCCAGGGAGGGCATAGGGTCAGTCAAGGCAGGTTTTTATTACGACAAGCACAACCAATGGTCTCAAATGGGTCTTGAATTGGGTGCCCGCATCGACATCGCCAAGAAGTTCGAAATCGCATTGATGGGCTGGGGTTACCAGTTCTGGAACGAAGAGGACTGCCGCAACTGCTACAACGGCGGCAGCGGGCTTCGGGACTTGACCATCGGCGGCCGTTACGAAGCGGCCCCCATGATTACCGCCTTCCTGGACCTGAACATACCTACCGGACGAAACGAGTACGACGGCCAGGGTACCAAGCCGCCTTCCAACGACGAATTCTCGATCTACCTGGGTGCGCAATTTTCTGTGGACACCAAGGTGAAGGGCTTTAAAATCGGAGGCGAGGCCGGTCTGGACTGGGGCTTTGCCCACAACGACCACGAACGAGGCCTGGATTTTGTCGTGGGGATGGAAGGTGCATTCACCATTCCCGACATCGGCCTGACTCCTTACCTGGGATTTGAATTTACCCTTCGCTTGACGGAAAGCGAATGGGAAGAAAATAACGGACGGGACCACGGTTACGATGACGACGGTTCCACCCAGTTCAACTTGTGGTTTGGCGGCTCCTATGCGGTTCTCAAGAACCTGGCGGTTGACGCACGGTTCAAGTACCGCCACCTGCGTTACAAGGGGGACCGTGGTGACGGCAATCCCCATAAAATGGATGGGGACGCCTTCGGATTTTATCTAGGTGTGAACCTGGATTTTTAGGGAAAATTTTTCTCTGTCGCGGGCTTTTTTATCATTCCGGGCTTGACCTGATAATGTCTTCCCGGGCTTGACATGCTGGTGGGGTGCGATACAGCGGATTTTACTTCACGTCGTAGGCGGGGATAGGCAGGGAAGTACCTTCCTTCATAGCCTTGTCCAGCGCGGCGGACTTTGCAGGGTCCACCCACCAGTAAACCGGAATGGCATCTTCGCGGTTGAAGTTGTCCAGCACCTTTTCGGGAGTGCCGAAGCGGTTCCAGTACAGAATGCGATGGTGGTCGCACTGCCACATGAGAACGTAGGGGACAATTTCAGAAAGACGGTTGTCCAGGGCCTTCAGGATTTCGTTGCGCTTCGCCAGGTCGAACTCAGTCTTCTGCAAGTTAATGAGGCTATCCACCACGGCGTCCTGCAAGCCGCTCAAGTTGTTGGTACCTTTCTGCATGGCGGTAGCGGAATGCCAGCTGGCTTCGGGGTCACGGAGGCGACCTGCACCCCAGTTCACCCAGTAGAGGTCGAATTCCGCATCATCCAAACGCTTGCGCAAGGTACTCTGGCTCATCTGCTCGATGGTCGCCACCACGCCGATTTTCTTCAGGTCTTCCTGGAAAAGCGTAAGGTGGCGCAGGTCCTCGCTGCTTGTTATGAAATTGATGGCGAAGGGCTTGCCATCTTTTTCAAGAACGCCCTGGCTGTTCACCTTGTAGCCGGCGGCAGCGAACAGTGCGCGGGCACTGTCGGGATTAAACTTGTACATGGTGGCGGTGGGGTTTGTATTGTCGGGCCAAAGATCCGGGTAGTAACTGTTCTGCAAGAAATACTGGCCGTACATGTACTTTTCGTTCATGGCTTCGCGGTTCAGCATAAAGTTCAACGCCCTGCGGACACGGACGTCCTGGTATTCGGGCTTGCGCAGGTTGATGGCCATTCCCTGGAAACCGATGGGTTCCTTGTTGAAGATTCGCTGCTTTACGGCCCAACCCTTCTGGATTGCCTCAAAGTCGGTCTGCTTCATCCAGATGCTGCTGGTATAAATAGCATAGGCGTTAAAGTCCTGCTTCTTGAAGGCTTCCAAGGCCTTGGTCTGGTCGTTCATGAAACGGTAGCGGATTTTCTGGAAGTTGTACTTTCCGCGGTTCCAGTTCTTGCCGAAGCCCCACCAGTCGGCACGGCGGGCCAGTTCCACATAACGGTCTTCGCGGAATGTCTTGATGATGTAGGGGCCGCTGACCACCGGAAAATCGTAGCGGATCTGGTTGAAGTCCTTGCCGTTCCAGGCGTGCTTGGGGAACGCCAGCATTCCGGCGGCTTCCCAGAAGTTGCCCCAGTGGATTTCCTTGGCGGTCATCCTGATGGTCAGGCTATCCACGATTTCGGGACGGTCGAACCGACTGAGACCCACCTTGAAAATGGGGGTAAGGTTCTTTTCGTCCATGATTACGTCGTAGTAGAACTGCACGTCTTCGGCGGTAACGGG
>JABUUR010000339.1 GCA_021443065.1 Fibrobacter sp. | reverse complement strand
CCTACTTCGCAAGTACGGATGTTTAATTTAAGCTAATTAGCAAAATCTAAATTTATCGGGACTTCGCCCCTCCAGTGTGACAACGCGAGACTGTCATTCTGGAGCGACCGCCTCTTGTCATTCTGGAGCGGAACGTAGTGGAGCGATAGAATCCATAGTGACGCACAATGCGGAACACCGTCGCGACAAACACCCGCAACTTTGTAGCTGTTTTTGTTTATTGGTGTTGTTTTTCTTTACAATGCTTTTTTAATGCTGGATCGACCTTTTTAAACCTGCGGATATATTTTTTAGGCAGGTTGAGAGTACGGCTGTTGATTTTGCCGTAAAAGGAGTTCCTATAATGAAAGTAATCCCCCTGCTGTTCGTTGCAGCGTCCGTTTCCTTTGCCCAATGGGGCGGCGGCGGTGGAAAATCCATAAACGACTACAAGAAAATTTCGGTGTCCGGTCGAGACGTCCATGTGTACGCCCCATCGGGACTTGCGGCAAATAGCCCCCTGCTGCTTTCGTTCCATGGCATGGACCAGGACCCCAGTTACCAGCAGCAGAATACCCACTGGGAAACCGTAGCCGATACGGCAGGCCTTGTGGTGGCTTACCCTAGGGGCGGTACAGGCTTTAGCACTTGGGATATTAGCGGCGATCAGGATACCAAGTGGGTCACTGAAATCATCGCGCAGCTGGCCAAGGACTACGGCATTGACACTAAGCGTGTGTATATGTCGGGATTTTCCATGGGCGGTATGTTCTCTTACCATTCCATGGGTAAGATTGCAGATAAAATTGCTGCCTTTGCCCCCTGCTCCGGCTACCTGATGGGCGGCCCTGGCACTGCCATGCGGCCTGTGCCTATTTTCCATACCCACGGTACCTCCGATGACGTGGTGGGCTATGGCAACCTGGAAAGCAATTTGAGCAGTTACCGCATGCAGTTCAACTGCCCTGCCAAGGCGGATTCCATCAATAATTATCCCCACACCGGCGACAAGGCGACCTTGTACTCCTGGGGCCCTTGCGATGGCGGAGTCTATGTAAAGCATTTGAAATTGGAAGGCCGTGGCCACATGCCTTCGCAGAACGAGGTTTCGGACATCTGGAATTTCGTGAAGCAGTACTCCCTGGATGGGGTTGCCGAGGCAATCGAAGTACCTACCAACAGAGATACAGTGTTTAACGGAACCTTCTCCGATTCCTTGAAGACTGCCGGCTGGAAACTGACGGTACACAGCGGCGAAGGAACTTTCAAGTACAACGAGGGCAAGGGTGAAATCAGCGTCAGCAAGGTGGGTACCAACGCCTACGATGTACAGGTTATCCAGAACGGCATGCACTACGAAAAGGGCCAGAGCTACAAGCTGACCTTTGACGCCTACGCCTCTGTGGCCCGCACCTTGGAAGTGAACCTTGAAAAGGATACGGACCCCTGGACAAGTTACCTTGGCGAGGCGAAGACTTTTGACCTGGGAACATCTTCGAAGACTTACGAAATCAAGTTCACCATGAACGAGGCTACCGATGAAAACGGACGCATTTCAATCAATGCGGGCCTTGCCACGGGTTCTGTATTCATTGACAACGTAAAGCTTGAAAAGATTACTGCCGAAGAGGTGAATTCCGGGGATAAACCCGGTGAGGACCCTGCAGGCCTTGTCAAGAATTTTGCCTTGCTTAACGGCGCAAGCAACTTTGCGGTGTACAACATCAAGGGTACCTTTGTGTGCAAACTGAATAACGTTCGCACCACAGATATTCAAACCATGCTGAACGCCATGAATCTGGATAAGGGCCTGTACATCGTAAAGAGCGGAAACGCCCACAAGGTGTTTACCGTAAAGTAAAGTGTTTTGTAAAAAAAAATAAAAAAAAGTCTGTGGCTGTGATGCTGTGGGCTTTTTTTGTACAAGATGGAGAGATTGTGTGTCTGGATAAGTGTGAAAAATGTCAAATGTTTTGAATATTATCCGATTTTTGTTGAAAAAAGTTTTTTTTTTTTACTATGTTACAGACGATAAACCATAAAAAGGAGAACGTATATGAAAAAGATTCTTGTTTTGGCTGTTGCATCTGTTGCAATCGTAGCTTTTACCGGTTGTGCAAGTTCCGCACAGAAGGCAGCCCAGGCCGGTTTTGAAACTGTGACCACTGCAGCGAGCGAACTGGAAGAAGTCAAGCGTGACATGGAACTCAACGACATTCCCTGCGGAATCGGCATCGGAACCTCCAGCGATGAAATGGTTGCCCGCAGCCAGTCTTCCGACGAAGGTCGTGTGGCTCTTGCTACAGCTGTCAAGACCCAGGTGACCCGCTACAAGGAACAGTATGCCAAGAACGTGGGCGACGAAGCCCAAAAGATTTGGGAAGAAAAGGCCAACGAATACACTGATCAGGAATTGGTCGGTGCCACCGTCTACAAGACTATTACCCAGTTCAACGAAGCCGAGTCCAAGTACAAGGTATACACCCTCGTCACCTTGAACCCGGAACTGGTGAGCAAGGCCTTGATGGCCGCCGCCAAGGAACAGGAAGAATTCATGTTGCGCGCCCAGAGCGCCGACATGCAGGAACGCCTGGAAAAGGCTGCCGCAGCCTACAAGGAAAAGTTCAGCAAGTAATTATTGTGTGACGGTCGTGCCCCACGGCACGGCCAGTTTGTGTTTTACATCTGAAGGATCATGCGCTTTTTATTTGTGATTCCTGCCCTTGTGGCTCTTGTGGGGTGCTCGGGCACAAAGTCCGGACTTATCCGTACAGAAATGGACCAGACTCCCTGCTCTGCCACGTCTCTTCGCGGTTACGGCTTTGCCGCCAACAGTGTGGACGCCCAGAACGAGGCCTTTAACCAGATTGCCACCCAGATAAAATCGTCGGTGGAGTATTCCAGCCGTTCTACCAAGGTGGTGACGACCTACGGCGGTAACGAGAACATCGAGTCTACCTACCTTATGGAGAGTGCGGCCAAGGCCTCCATATCCAATGCGGAGAACGTACAGGTGGTTTACTCAAAGTCCGGTTCCGACGGGACGGGCGTGGTGGCCTGCATGGAGCGTTCTGCCGCGGCAGCACCCTTTGTCAAGTTGTTCCAGTCGGTCCGTGATTCCTTTGAAATGGAGGCGAACGGTGCCATTGGCGAAAAACACCCTCAAAAAAAGTTTGAATCTTTCAGGAGGGGGTTGAACCTCTATAACAAGATGGTCCAGTCCAGCGAGGTGGTCGCTACCCTTGGGCAGGTGACGGAACAAATGGATGGGGAACTCGTCCGCTCCAAGGAGGCCCGAGAGAAACTTGTTCTGCAGATGCAAGATTTCAAGAGCAACTACTCTGTGACGATTGCCGAAGATTCGGCAACCATGAACGAGGCTGTAAGCGGCCTTTTGCGTGAAACGTTTTTGAACATGAACAAGTTCGACGGCAGCGACAAGCCCAACGGTGTCAGGGTGGTGGTTTCTGCAGGCGAGATGAAATGTTCCGATGGAATTTTTGGCTTTGTCTGCGAAGTTGGAATTTCAGTTCGTATCGTCTCTATGGATGGCGAGGTTTATGTGGAATACAGCGATTCGCTGAAGAGTTCCAGTTCCGTAAGCAAGGAAGATGCCGCAAACCGGATTCCCAAGTCCATAAACCAGAACAACAATTTTATCCAGAAGGTTGAAGAAGAGATTTCCAACTGGATGATTTAACTGGATTTTTGAAATGATAGTGAAACGTGTTCTTGTGCTTGTTCTTGCAATGTTTGCTTTTGTGTCGGCTGATTTCACGGAACGGCTCCCTTTGCCGGCCGCTGCCGCCGACTCCATACCCTGGTTTGCCGCCCGGGACGGAAACGGCAAGCCATTTACCAAGAATAATCTGCTGAAGATTGCCGAGGGTTACGACAGGGTGGCCCTTGTCTATTTTGCAACATGGTGCACTCCTTGCCGTGAGGGCCTGAAGGCTATCAAGGACAACGGACCGTACTTGGAAGAAAAGAAGGTGAAGGTTGTGCTGGTGAACGTAGGCGAAAAGGAGTCCGAGGTCGTTACCGCATTCGTAAAGAAATTGGGCTTGCAGGATTTTACCTTGATCCGGGACAACTACAAGAGGCTTAGCGAGGGGTTTGGCTTTGTAAAGGAAGGGGAGGATATGGCCCTCCCCAGGACGCTGGTCTTGGACGGTAATTTGAAACCCCTGATGTTCCTTGGAAAAGAGGGACAGAATTTTATACAGGTATTGGGGGAATAAATGATATTTGACTTTTCTCGCAGTGTTGTTTTTTGTTCTAGGAACCGTGTTTTTTCTATCGTCTTGACAGTCGCCCTGTTGTTTGTTTCCGGTGCTTTTGCAGGCCCGCCCAGCGCCAAGGTTGGATTTGTTCTTGGTGGAGTGTTTAAGGAAGATAAGTCTGTAAAAGACGGACAGAAAAATTCATGGCAGGCCCTTCGCGTAGGTAACAAGCTGTACGAAAAGGACGTTGTCAAGACCGAAGTGGAATCCAATGTGGGTTTAAGGCTTTTGGACGGCAGCAAGGTTTCTATTCCCGAAGCCTCGCTGGTGGAGATTGTGCATTTGTACGGTGGTGAAGGGGGCAAGGTCACGGAAATCAAGGTGATAAAGGGTTTTGTTTCGTTCGATGTGGAAAAGCAGAAGAGTGATGCTGAATTCAAGTTCACGACAGGCACCATGGTTGCCGCCATTCGCGGAACGAAAGGTGTTGTAAATGCCTATCCATTCTTTGCTGGCCTTGAGAATGGAAAACTGGATGTGGGAACGGGGCCAGCCGACGTGCGATCCATTTCTGGGGGTGAAACCGTTTTTTATCGCAAGGGTGACAACGGCAAAAGTTCTTTCTTGAAGATGAGTCTAAAGAATTCCGGTAAGGCTGACTTTGTAAAGTACATCCGCGGCATTGCCCTTGATGAAAAACTGACCATGAAGGAATTCATGAAACGCATGGTGGAGGCTGACCGTCAGTTTGACAAGGAAGAACTGAAGATCAAGAAACCCGGAGAGGAAAAGGGCGTGTACAAGACAATCAAGAGCCCGGCTGACGAACTTGAAAAGGAGGGCCGCAGGTTCTATGACAAGGGGATTCTTTATGGAATCGGAATCGCCGCCGCCTCCGACGAAATTACGGCACGTTCCCAGAGTCTGAGTGAGGCCCGTAACCAGATTGGCCAAAGCGTCATGTCCCGTTTGACCCGTTATAAGGAACATTACGCCAAGAATATGGAGGGCGAAGCCGCCAAAATCTGGGAAGAAAAGGTGAACGCCTATACCAACAAGAACTTGAGCGGAGCCTCCGAGGTTCGTGTGGTGAATTTCTTTGACGATGTTACCAAGAAGTACAAGGCCTACAGTTTGATGGTCTTGAACCCGCGCATTGTGAAGAACGCCCTGCAAGAGGCCTTTGCCGAGGTTGGATTTGCTGCGGAAAACCTTGAGACGGATTTCGCCCCGGCCATGGACGAATTCCAGAAGGCTATTGCAAGGTAACGATCGCCAGTGGTTGTCTGTGGTTATTGTTTACGCAGACTGCCGCCTGAGATTGCCTGGAATTGTTGCCAGTGGTTGTTGCCGCGGACTGGATTATTTTGTTTTTACGATGTATTTGCCGGAGGTCGGCTGCTGTATATGCAAAAAGCCATTGCTGTAGGCTTTTTTGACTAGGTTGCCGTTCAGGTCGAACACGGAAACGTTCCCTACGTAATTCTCCACGAAAATGGCGTTACCTTTCGTGAAGATTTTGGCGGTTACGGGGGAAGATGACGGGTTTGTTTTTTCTGTTTGATTAATCGAGGAGCTGGATTCTGTAGGGGATGCCGTGGAACTGCTTGTTGGGATCGCCGCGGAACTGCTTGTTGGGATTGCCGTGGAACTGCTTGTTGGGATTGCCGCGGAACTTGATGTTTCGGCGGGGGCGTCTGATCCCTGGATGGCATTGGCGATAATCTTGGCCAGTTCCCTGGCCCCTGTGGCGTTAGGGTGGACGTTGTCACTGAGCAACCATTCGAGTTTATTGAATTTTGCATGTAAATCAATGAGCCTTACGGATTTTTTTTCTGAAACTTCTTGGATGATGGGGTTGATGACGTTGACAATCGCTGTGTCTGTAATGAACCAATCCAGATTCTGGGCGTAGGGCTGAAGTGTTGCGTAGATTCTAGGGCCTTGAGGCTGGTGGGCGAAGGTGTCGATGAGGGCTTCGTAATCTTTTTTCAATTCTGCGACGAGGCTTTCCCGGGTGTAGCCCTTGACATCGAAGGCGTAATAGTTGAAGCCCGAGGTGCTGCCCTTGCCGTCGAAAAAGTACTTGCTGTCGTTGGTGCCAAGTTCTATGACCACGATATCCGGGGCGAAGTCATAGGCCGAGGTGAAGGTCTGTTGTTTCCAGTAGGATTCGTCGGAATTTTTGTGGAACATCTTGCCGGAATTTCCGAAATTTTGGACCTTGTACTGGTCGCCCAGCATTTGCTGAAGATTTTCCGGATATTTAGTATCGTTCCAGTTGAGGCCGTAGCCTTCGGTAATGCTGTTCCCTATGCAGGCCACCTTGGTTTGCGCCTGGGTCGGGATTGCGACTGCGTACAGTGCCGCCATGATTGTGATTGTCCAAGACCTTTTTCCCATGAATGTTTCCTCGGTTGTATCTTTGACGATAAATTTTCACTTTTACACCATGCTGAAAAATAATATATGGCGATTGAATTATGAAATTTCTATTTTAAGGGTATGATGAAAACGTTGAGATTGTCTCAAGTGAAATTTCTTGTGCTTTTTTTTGCTGTTGCGGTGCTGTTGTCCGGCTGCTACAGTTTTACCGCCAGTACGCTGCCTAGTCACATCAAGACGGTGAATATTCATGAGGTGGACGACAAGGTCATGGATGCGGTGCTTGCCAACGATATTCGTACAGGCGTTGTGGATATGTTCAAGAAAAATGCCGGCGGCGTGCGCATTGTCAACGGCGAGGCCAATTCTGATTTCCAGATTTCTTTGTTGAGTTACACCAACAAGCCGGAAAACTACAACAGCAATAGTGATGTGGAAACTTACCGCGTTACCATCCGCGTGGCTGTAAAGTTCTATGACAACGTTAAGGAACGTATTATTTACGAGGCGAAGTCTTTGTCCGCCGACGGAACCTACGATGTTCAGGCCAATGAAACAGAAGACCGCCATGGGCAGGCCCGCGCCATCGAAAAACTCCAGGAACTGATTATCACCAACGCCTTGGCTAAATGGTAGCAAGGCGAACGCCGCGACCGAGAGCAAGCTCTCGGGCATGTCTGAGCCGCAGCGAATAAAATCGCGTGGCGATTTTCAATGGTAGCAAGGCTAACGCTATAAGGATGCAAGGGGCGCATCGTCTTGGACCCCCTCGAAAAGGTCTCACGATGTTCGACCTTTCCGTAATGCATGAGGGGGATCCCGGGTCAAGGCCGGGATGAACATGGCATGGGAGGTCCCGGCTCGGAGGCCGGGATGACATTCAAGTGGAGGCCGGGATGACATTGTGGAGGGGGATCCCGGGTCAAGCCCGGGATGACATAGAGCGGAGCCCGGGATGACATTGTGGGGTGGGGTCCCGGGTCAAGCCCGGGATGACATAAAACGAAGACCGGGATGACAGAGCAAAAAAAATAGGCCAGACAATTCGCAAAATTTGCTCGCTGTCTGGCCTGGAGGTTGGTTTGGAGTATTTTTAAGATACATTTTATTGTTTCTTCGAAACCGCCTTAAAACTGTACAAAAAGAAATTTTTGTCTCGCTGAAAATCGATTTTGTTCTAAATGGAACTTTTAGACCCGTTTTTTACGGTTTGACCTGCCCTAGACAAAGTCCTGCCAGCGGACGGGCTCCTCGTTTAAAAGGGCTTCGGTTAGGGTGCTCCCCTTGTAAGTGAGTTTCAGGCTAAAGAAGGGTTCCCCCTGTTCCAGCAGGGAGAGAAAAATCAAGTCACCGTCCCAGTGGGGCAGTTTTATGACATCGTCCTTGGGTACCCATTCCAGGTTCCCTTCGTCGCATTCCTTCAGTTCGCCCTTCCATTCTGTTGCGGTAAACAAGTGCATGAACTCCGTCTGGTCCATGCCGTCGCT
>JABUUR010000309.1 GCA_021443065.1 Fibrobacter sp. | reverse complement strand
GCGTATGATTGAATCTTTGCATAATGGCAGTCTCTGCCCTGTTGTTTCCCGGACCTTCAGTAAGGATTTTGGGGACCAAGGCTTTTTGCTCGAAAACGGCAAGACTTTGCCTGCCTTGGATATTCGTTACGAAATTTACGGCGAATTGAACGACGCCAAGGACAACGTCATCTGGGTTTGTTCCCCCCTTACCGCCGACGCCCATGTTGCTGGCTATTACTCCACCGAAGACCGCAAGCCCGGCTGGTGGGATGCCCTTATCGGCCCCGGCAAGGCCATCGATACTGAAAAGTTTTTTGTGGTTTGCAGTAACATTCTTGGTGGCTGCAAGGGTACCACGGGCCCGGCAAGCATAAATCCCCGCACCGGCAAGGCCTATGGCGGATCTTTCCCCACCATTACCATTGGCGATATGGTGCAAGCCCAGAAGGTGCTTTTCGACGGGCTAGGCTGCAAAGGACTTTTCTGCGTGGTGGGCGGTTCCATGGGTGGATTCCAGGCCATGAAATGGGCCATCTATTATCCTGAACTGGTAAAACGTTGCATTATCATTGCCACTTCTCCGCGGTTCAGCAGCCAGGCCCTTGGCTTTGAAGTGGTGGCCCGCGACATTATTACCCAGGATCCCAATTACAACAACGGCGATTACTACGAGCAGCCTGTAAAGCCCGACGTGGGCTTGGCCAATGCCCGAAAACTTGCCCATATTACTTACCTCAGCGCCGTGGGCATGGAAAAGAAATTCAAACGCGCCCAGGACCAGGAAAGCCGCAATCATACCATCACGTACAGCACGCCTTTCGACTTGAACCTTCCCCTGGAAAGTTACCTGCGTTACCAGGGTGCAAAGTTCGTGGATCGTTTTGACGCAAACAGTTATTTGCACATTGCCCACGCTACGGACTGCTTCGATCTGGAAACGGAATACGGTTCCCTGGAAAACGCATTCAAGGACGTTCAGGCCGAGGTGTTGAACGTGAACCTGTCTACGGACTGGCTGTTTCCGCCCCACGAATCCCGCCGCATTACCAGTGCGCTGATTGCTGCAGGCAAGCCTGTGACAAGCCTTGAAATGGACACGCAGTTTGGCCATGACGGATTCCTGATTGAAGTGGGCGAGTTGGGCAAGGCCGTTGGGCGTTTCCTGGACAGCAAGATTGTGGCCCAGGCCGGTACCCAGACCATTCCCGTGTTCCATGACCAGCAGGACTTTGAACTCCTTGGGTCGCTGGTCGAGCAGGGCAGCCGCGTGCTGGATTTGGGTTGCGGCGGCGGTGAACTGATCGACTACCTCCGTCGCACAAAGAATGTGACTGGCATGGGCATCGAGAAGAACTTGAAGGATATTCTGAAGTGCCTGGAAAACGATGTGCCTGTGGTCCAGCGGGACTTGGACGAGCGGGGTATTTCCGACATCAAGGACGGAAGTTACGACTACGCCATCATCAACCGCACCATTCAAGAAATCCGCGACCCGGTGGCTTTGCTTAACGAAATTCTTCGGGTGGCTAAACGGGTTATCGTTACCTTCCCCAATTTCGGCCACTGGTCTGCACGCGGCTCCTTGATGCTCCATGGCCGCATGCCCAAGTCCAAGGAACTGCCCTACGAATGGTACAATACTCCCAACATCCGCCTGTTGACGGTAAAGGATTTTTATACCTTGTGCGAAAAGGAAGGCCTTGAAATCGAAAAGATGGAATTCCAGAACGAACAGTTCCTGAGCAAGTTCTTGACGGCTATTGGCCAGAAGAACTTTGGCGCAGAGCACGTTATCGCTGTCGTAAGCAAGAAAATTTAACCCAGGCTAGAAACTGATTATGGCAATTTTATCAATGACCGGTTTTGGCAAGAGCGAGTCCATGTTCAATGGGGTCTCTTGCGTGATCGAAGTCCGTAGCGTGAACAACCGCTTTCTGGATATTTCCTGCAAACTTCCCAAGAACCTGGCTTACCTTGAAAACTCCTTCAAGAACCAGATCAAGGATAAACTGGTCCGTGGCTCCGTTATTTTCAGCGTGACTCTCGGGGCGGGTACCGTGGGAAACATTCCGGTTTCCTACAACGAGCATGCAATCGAAAAATTTGTGGAAATCACAAGGTCCATGCAGGCGAAGTTTAGCGTTTCCGGCGAAATCAAGTTGGAACACATCCTCACTTTGCCGGAGGTGCTGCAATTTTCTGACAACGATGCGGACAACGAAGCCTTGGAAAAGCATCTGGCCGCGGAACTGGACAAGGCCCTGGATCAGGTGAACGAAATGCGTGCCAAGGAAGGAGCCAATCTGGCCGCCGACTTGACGAACCGCGTAAACCATTTGAATGATGTACTTTCCAAGGTGGAGGTGCTGGACCCCCAGCGCATTGAAACCTGGAAGGTCAAGTTCCGCGACCGCCTGGGTGTGCTTTTGGGCGACACCGAGATCGACGAAGTCCGACTTTTGCAGGAGGCCTGCATCATGGCCGACAAGTTGGACATCCACGAAGAAATCACCCGCTTCAAGAGCCACAACAAACTGTTCCTCGCCGCACTCAAGGAGGGGGGCGCCCAGGGCAAGAATCTTGGATTTATTCTACAGGAAATGGGCCGCGAGGCCAACACCTTGGGAACCAAGTGCCAAAGCGCAGAAATTGCGGCCTTGGCCATTGAACTCAAGAACGAAGTTGAATGCATTCGCGAACAGTCCCTGAATATTGCCTAACCGCTTTTTTCTATTTTAAACCTTGACGTGTTAAATCGAAAATCCCATAGTTCACTGTGGGCTGTTCTTGCTTTTTTGCTTTCAGCCTTCTTTGCTCCTGCCGTTCTTGGCCAGGAGATGACCCGCTTTGAATTGGAGGAACGCGAAGACGTGGTGGAAGAGGACACTACCGAAGTGGACTGGATGAACGATACCACGGGGACGGACACCATCGAATATCACGCGGTGGACCTTGAGTATGACGTGGAAAGTGCCGCCTTCAACCTGAATAACGGCGCCCAACTTAAATACCGTACGGCCACCTTGGACGCAGATACCATCTGGTTCGACCAGCGGAACAGCATTTTGGCGGCCAGCGGCGACCCTGTGTTGCGGGAGGCGAAAAATCCGTCGTTGTCGGGCATGCGCCTCAAGTACAACATGAAATCCCGAATCGGCGAGATCTATTATGCCACCACCTACCAGGACAACCAGCAGTTGAACGGCATGGAGGTTCGCCGTCTTCCCGACCAGCGAATCCAGATTGCCCGCGGGGATTTCAGCACTTGCAACGATTCCGCCCACCAGCATTTTTATTTCTACGGCCGTCGCATGGTGGTAAAACCCAAGGAGACGATTACTGCCCGACCGGTGGTGCTGAACATTGCCGATGTGCCTGTGGCGGTACTCCCCATGATTGTGGCCCCCATGAAAAGCGGGCGAAAGTCCGGCCTTTTGACGCCCAAGTTCGGCGGAGACCAAAAGCAGGGTTACTACATGAAAAACCTGGGCTTTTACTACGCTCACAACGACTATTGGGATGCAACCATCAAGGGCGACATTATCGAGGGGGAACAGGCTCGGTTTGAACGTTCCAACTTGACGGGTGAATTACGCTACCGCAAACGTTATGTTCTCGATGGAAGCATTTCGTACACCGCCTACCTGGAGGAGTTTGATTTTGGCAACAGCGGTTACGATATTTCCTTTAGCCACAACCAGAACTTGACTCCCGATGGAAAACATACCTTGAGCGGTTCCGGTACATTTGTCAGCAGCCAGAGTATTCGCAAGGAGAACGCCCTTGATGCAGAGTCCGTCTTGAACCAGCAGGCCAACGCCCAGTTGACCTATTCCGGCAGGTTCAGTAACAACAAGACCTTGACTGTCAAGGCAAGCCAGAGCCATAACTTGGTGACGAATCTTTTGGAACGCCAGATTCCGGACATCCAGTATCGCATGGGCGGTCCCTTGTTCGACTTTGAACTTGACGAAGATGAAGTGGCCGACAAGGACGGTTCCTTCAAGAGTTATCTGGAAAAGTTGAACTATAACTTTACAAATCGTTTTAACTACTACACCCGTCGGGCTGTGGATTCCGCCAGCACCCTGGCCACGGGCTCCACCGTGGACACCACTGCAGAATACGTGGGCTACACGGGAAATTTCTCAGTGAACTACTCGGGTTCGCTGTTCGATGTCATCAACGTCACCCCCAGCGCAAACTTCGCCGGTTACTGGACCGGTACCGGATGGATCAACCCCCAGGATTCTCTAAAGTATCGCAAGCGTTACATGAGTCTTGACCCGGAGCACGACAGTTATGGCGAGGTGGCTTACAACCATAACTACAGCATTTCTGCGGATACGAAACTTTACGGCATCTGGGTTCCTGAAATAGGGCGTTTTACCGGGGTGCGTCACGTGCT
Organism: Fibrobacter sp.; assembly: GCA_021443065.1. GTDB lineage: Bacteria > Fibrobacterota > Fibrobacteria > Fibrobacterales > Fibrobacteraceae > Fibrobacter. The sequence continues at coordinate 3,809 of JABUUR010000309.1, read as the reverse complement.
TTCGCCCAGTTTGTCTTACACCTACGCTCCTGAAATCGATACCGTAAAAAAGTTCTCGCCACACCCGCTTTTGGGGCAGACCCCTTACCAGACAAAGCAGAAAACCGTCGGTTTGAGTTTGAGCAATGATTTCGACATCAAGTACCTCAAGGTGGTTGGCCGCGCCGCCGATACCACGAAGGGCGATACTTCGAAGGCCGTCGAAGACCAGTACGGAACACGCCGCCTGTTTACCACAAAGCATAACCTGTCCTACAATTTTGCCGCCGATTCCCTGAGATTCTCGGACATATCTTCAAGTTTCGGCTTCCAGATTCTTCAGGATTATCTGTTTACGATCAATACCCGCCATAGTTTTTACCACAAGTATTCCGGTGACCCCAACAAGATCCGTGTGCCGGAACTGACCTACTACGGTTACGACTTCAGCAAGCATTTTAGTTGGAGCGGCACCATAAATGCGGGGCTTCCATCCCAGATGAGCAAGTACGAGATGCTGAAATGGACCTTCAGCCTGGACTACAGTTACAGTTTTGGAAGCTCCCGGGTGGGCAAGGACTTGTTCCAGGACAAGATAACCCATTCGACGGGCATTAGCGCCACGCTGCAACCCACCAAGAACTGGGAAATGACTTACAGCACCCGCTATAACTATAACGAAGGCAAGTTCGTGACACACAGTTTTACCTTTAACCGTGTGCTGCACTGCTGGCAGTTGGACTTTAGTTGGACGCCTACGGGCCCTGCCGCGGGTTGGAGTTTTTCCATTTACGTTCGCGACCTGCCCGACATCAAGTTCAATACGGGCAGTACGGAGTCTTCGACGGTGGATTGAAAATTTAAACCACGAGAGAGTTAATTTGTATGCAATTAGTTTTGGCAAGCGGTTCTCCGAGACGCTCTGAAATTTTGAAATTGATTGGGGTGGATTTTCGTGTGGTGGTTTCTGGCGAAGAAGAAAAGCCTACGTCCACCGATCCCATGGATTTTCCCAGGGAGAACGCATCCATAAAAGCGCTGGCGGTGTCCCGTGTAGAGCAGGGCGTGGTCCTCGGCTTTGATACGTTGGTGTTCTTGGATGGAAAGCCTTTGGGCAAGCCGAAAAGCGAAAGGGAAGCCCTGGAAATGCTAAGTAAACTGAACAATCGCGGCCATTTCGTGATTACCGGGGTGGCCGTAGCCAAGGATGGCAAAATCCTTGCCGCGTCGGAGGAGAAAACAGAGGTTGTTTTTAGGGACAACTCCTTACAGGAACTTGAAAATTATGTAAATTCAAAGGACCCGATGGACAAGGCCGGCGCCTATGGAATCCAGACTGCTGGAGCGCGGCTTATCAAGGAAATCAGGGGGTGCTACTACAATGTGGTCGGTTTGCCGGTGGCAAAGACATTGCAGTTGCTGAAAAGTTTAGAGATTGAGGTTTGATTGTGTCTAATCCGGTTGAAGAAAAAAGACCTGATGAACGTTTAGGTGAATATATCGCTCGTGTTCGCGAAGCGCGCGGCATGTCTGTGGAAGAACTTTCCAGTGTGACGAAGCTCACAGTTGCCAACGTGAAAGCCATTGAAGCCTCCGACTGGAAGGCTTTTCCGGTGGCGGCCTATGTTCGCGGCTATCTGAATTCCATTTCCACAAAGTTGAACTTGGACCAGAAGATGGTTCTGCAGTGCTATTCTGCTGAAATGGGATTGGCTCCGTCCCACGAATTTGACGATGTTTCCAACCACAACAAAATCGCCCCGGTTACCGAAGACGAAACCAAGCCGAAGAGCAAGGCTGTTCCTGTCGTCTTGATTCTTCTCGTACTGGCATTCCTGGTCGCCTCTCATTTTTTGGACCTGGCATCCCTTGCCGAATCCCAGAATGCAGAACCTGCGGCAAAGGCCGAACCTGCTGCCGTAGAAGAAGTTGTAGAAATTCAAGAAGTCCCCGAGGGGGCAGAAATTGTCCCGGTGGACTCCGTCAAAAACGATACCACGATTGCTGATACGTCCGCAGAGAAAAATCAGAGCCTGAGCCAGGCTGTGGTGGACGAGGCTGTAAAAAAATCCGACCTGCCGGCATCGGCCACCATTTTCATTTCTTCGGATTCCAAGAAAACCGATTCCGTTGCTGTCGCCCCTGCAACAAAGAAAACAAATTTTGTCCTTGTGGGATCTGGCGAAACCCTTTCCTGGGTAGGCCTCAAACGTCGTGAAAATGACAGCGCCTTTTTGAAAGAAGCCAACGTGGCCAAGGCGGGTGTGAGAATGGTTTACAACACTCAGGATACTTTGTGTGTAATTATCGGCGACCCCAAGGCCATTTCCAAGATGCTCTTGAACGGTGTAGAAACTCCGCTACCCGAAATGAAGGCTGGACGCGTCACCCGTTTCCGTGTTTATGGCGGCAAAATCGTCAAGTAATTTGTATAAAGGCAGACTTATGCGTAGCTCCAAGATTTCTAGAAAGACAAATGAAACCGACATCGAGTTGGAACTGAACCTGGATGATTGCACCCCCGGTAAAATTAATTCCGGTTCCGGATTCTTGGATCACATGCTTAATTTGTTCCAGGTTCATGGAGGTTTCCATCTGGACTTGACCTGCAAGGGCGACGTAGAAGTGGACATGCACCACAGCATGGAAGACATCGCCATCGTCCTTGGACAGGCTCTCGTCGAAAGCCTGGGCGACAAGAAAGGCATTGAACGTTACGGCTTTTACTTTGTCCCTATGGACGAGGCCTTGAGCCGGGTTTGCATCGACTTTAGCAATCGCATTGGATTCGTGTGGAATGTGGATCTTCCCGCGGCAACTGCCGGCGGCATCGAAGCCAGCATGTTCGAACATTTCTTTAAGAGCCTTGCCGAAAACGCCCGCATGAACTTGCATGTAGAACTGTTCTACGGTAACGACAACCATCACTGCCTCGAAAGCATTTTCAAGGCCTTTGCTCGTTCCGTGGCAATGGCTATCGCTCCCAGCCGCAACGTAAAGGGTGTGCCAAGCAGCAAGGGCGTTCTTTAATTACCGAATGCCCATAACCGGTAACTGATAACCGATAACCGATAACCATTTAAATTCTTGGAACGCGTACTTTGTCGCCTGCGTTCAAATGCTCCAGCACCACCCCTGCGTTAACGGATTGCAGTGCCGAAAGGACGTAGAAACGGGGGAGGTTCTGCACACCGGCACCGTAGGTCCGCTTTAAAAGCTTGAACAGGTCGTCACCGTCCTTGGCCTCCACGGTCTTGTAGAGACCGCTGTTGCTGGGATCGGACTGGAGCCTGGAAAGGGCGTCGCTAAACTTGCTTGCGAACTGTTCCGCATTGTTGTTGGCACCGCCCTTGTCCACCAGTGTGTTGTTTTTCCTGGTGGCCGTGGCGTTTCCGCTCTTGGCGTTTTTCTTCGGGTCCGGCTTGCCTGTGACCGAAGATGGCAGTACGAATCCCGGGGCCTTGAAACCTTTCATGGTGAGGTTTGCGTCGACCTCCTTTTTAGGGATTACGGGTTCCTGGGCCAAAATGGAATCCAGACTGGCGATGTAGGTGCTGTCTGGCCAATCGACAAGGGGCATTTTCTGGTCTACGACAATGAACTTGGCCACGGTGTTGTCGTTGCCGCAGGCCACAAGTATCAGGGGAAGTGCCATCAGGAATCGTTTCATGTTCCCAAAAATACTATAATTGTCTTGCCAAAATTGCAAAATTTGCTAAATTTTGGGTCTCTTAAACAATTTACTTCACAGGAAGTTTAAAAATGAAAGATGGTATCCACCCTAATTATCAACCGGTCGTGTTCGTCGATGCGAATACGGGTAAAGAATA
>JABUUR010000173.1 GCA_021443065.1 Fibrobacter sp. | reverse complement strand
CAAGCCCGGGATGACAGTGCGGGGGGATTGGGATCCCGGCGCGGTGGCCGGGATGACAGCGCAGGGGCCGGGATGACAAACGCTGGAGCCGGGATGACATAAAGCAAGAAAAACCCCGCGGGGCGGGGCTTTTCAAAACGCATTTGCGTGATGACGATGCTGACAGCGGAAACTAGTTTTCGTTGTTGCGCATTTCAGTCTGCTCGCGGTCCATGGTGTGCTGGAGGTATTCCTTGAAGTCACGGTCGATGTTCACACCGTCGAAGTCAAGGTCGTCGTTTTCCAACACGAACACTGCAGAGGGGTTGTCCAACCAACCGACCACGTCCACGCCTTCCAATTTCATGGACTTGTCGCCAGCCAACTGTGCAACGTATTCGATCTTGGACTTGGCTACCCAACCCTGGCCGCAGTTACCCTTGACGAGCACTTCGGTTTCGTCGTCTTTGACGATGGTCAGTTCGTCGTTAAAACCAGCGGTACAGACAACTGCACCACCATCTTTGTTCTTGGTGAGGTCGATATCGCCCAACTTGGACTTGACCTTTTTGCCGGCACCGAAAGAAACGCCGACCATAAGAACGAGAGCAATCAACAATACCTTTTTCATATCTCTTCCTTAGAAACGTGGTAAAATTCAAAATGCAATAGGAATATACCTTTTATTTTTCCATTTCGGTGAAATTTCTTTTAAATTTTTATCGTATGAAGAAGATTTTACTTGTTTTTGTTGCAATTTTGGCCCTGGTGGCCTTTTTTGGGTACTCTTCCGTGAACTCCAGGATGGGGGCTACCGCCCAAAACCAGGATTCCGTGCTTATCCAGATCCCCAAGGGCAGTTCCCCCACAAAGGTTTTCCAGATTCTAAAACAGAACGGAATCTGGGACGACGAAGTGGCCTACAAGCTGGTTGTCCGCAAGTCGAACCCGTCCTTGAAGGCCGGTTGGTACGAAATCCCCAAGGGGCAGTCCCTGGAGCAGGTGCTGGCAATTATCGAAAGCGGAAAGGTGGCGGTACGAAAGGTGACCATACCCGAAGGTCGGGCCTCCTGGGAGATTCCCGCCTACCTGAAAAAGGCTTACCCCAAGCTCGACGAGAACCGCTGGAACAAGTTGGTCCAGGACCCCAGGTTCGCCCAGAGCCTCGGCCTGGAGGCAAGCAGCCTTGAAGGCTACCTGCTGCCGGATACGTACCCATTCCCCATCGATGCCGATGAAGAGACAATTTTAAAACAGATGGTCGCCGCCAACCTGAAGGTTCGTGACGAACTTACAGCGAAGGCCAGCAAGGACCCCAACTCCAAGTGGAAGACCTTGGGCAACTGGCACCGGGTGTTGACCCTGGCCAGCGTGGTGGAAGAAGAAACAGGCAAGCCCGACGAGCGCCCCCTGATAGCCGGTGTGTTCCACAATCGTTTGAGCATCGACATGCCCCTGGGGGCAGACCCCACGGTCCGCTTTATATTCAAGAATTTGACGGGGCCCATCTACAAGAGCCAGTTGAACAGCGACAGCCCGTACAACACCCGCAAGTTCAAGGGGCTGATGCCAGGGCCAATTTCTAATCCGGGTCGCAAGGCAATTACCGCAGCCCTATACCCCGCCAAGACAACCGCCCTTTACTTTGTTGCAAAAGACGACGGTTCCATGACCCATTTCTTTAGCGACAACCTGGCCGACCACAACAAGTACAAGGACATTGCCGCCAAGAATCGGGCAAAGACAGGGGCTCCGCAATTATAGCGACGCAGAGTAACGTACGCATTGCTCCGAGAGACAATCCTCGATAATTATGGGGAATGCCTCGTCTAGATTATCCGAAGAAAAAGAGCACCCACAAAACAAGAAAAAAAGCTCTTTAGAACTACCGGCCTAGCCGGTAGTTTTCTTTATACCAAAAAATCCCCGGTATATACCGGGGACTTTTAAGATATTGAAACAGCAATTAGACTAAATAAGCGAATCGATACCTTCGCGGCACTTTTCCCACTGCTTGTTCTTCTTGCACAGAAGTTCCATCATCTTTTCGTAGGTGGCGGTATTGGAGAATCCCTTCCACAGGCGGCGTTCCACGGATTCGCCGGAGTCCTTGTCGATGGTGGTAATGGTGTCGTAATAGTTGGCATTATCCTTGAATTCGCTGATCAGGATACCCTTCAAGTCGTCGGTGTAGATCCTGGAGGCGTACTTCAAGATAGAATCGTTGAAGTTCAGTTCGTTTTCAACCAGCCATTCAAAATCCTGGATGGGATCGCCGTAAACAAGCCAGTGCTTGAGGGCGAGAGCCACCACCAGGTCCTTGACGGCGCTGCGGAAAATGAACTTGTCTTCGAGACGACCGTTCCAGGTAATACGGGTCAGCGGGTTGTCGTCGTTGGCTTCGATCGAAACGCCCTTGCCCGGGGTCACCTTGCGTATCTTGATGGGCAGGCGGCTAAGGAGCTGCCAGGCCTTGGTGAATGCGATAGTCTTACGGACAAAGGACTGTTCCTTTTCGGGGGCAACACGAATAAAGGCGCCAAAGCAACGCTGGTACAAGGTTTCCTTGTCGAAAATGCAATCCGAGGAACGGCATTCGCTGAGCTTGCCGTCCATCATGAAGAGGGTCTTTGCAAGTTCGGGACGCATGCGGACTTCGAGTTTACGGGTACGGGCCTTGAGGCGCACGCCGTCCTTGTAAACGTAGGTAAAGCCTTCTTCCTGGTAACGCTGCCAGATAAAGAACTGCAGGTCGTCGGCGGCACGCAGATGGTAACTGAACACAGGGTTCTGGCGGTTGTTGGCCATGGTCACCTGGTTCAAGAAGTTGTCGGCACCAGGATAGGGCACCACCACCTTCACGAGAACCTTGGGGTTCACGGGCTTCTTGCTCTTTTTGGCATACTGCTCGTAGGTGAACAGGGACTGGGCACCGTTAATGATCTTGGGGCGGTCAATGTAAAGGACCTTCTTGCCGTCACGGTCCTTAAGGCGAAGGTCGTCGCCGGTAAGAGTCATGCCGTTATGGAGGAACGGGAAATCGTCCACGTTCACATTCTGGTCGTCGTTACGCTCCATGGTCTGGAAGGCATCGATAAGAGCCGCATTGGTATGGGTCAGGTTGCCAAGGTAAGTACGGATGTTGCTGGAGACGATAGCCATGTTGTGCTTGGTCTTCAGACGCTTACCCAGGTTGACGTGATAGTCGAAAATCGTACGGATGGGGCAGAAACCCAGGAAAAGTTCGCCATGGTCGCTGGTCATGTGCAGCGGCTCGGATTCCATGACGATTTCGAGTTTGTCGTCTGCGGAACGGAAATCGCGAGTCAGGTCGTCGTGTTCTGCAACAATTTCGAGCTTGGCCTTGACTTCGGTCTTCCAGAGGCTCAACTTGCGGCGCATATCCTTAAGGGTGCGTTCCAGTTCGGAGTCGGTCAAGTCACGGCTGGCGCGGGTGCGCAAAACGGTGATTTCCAGAGTTTCCATGTAGGGGCGACTTGCAGGGGTGTCGTCTTCCTCTTCTTCGGTATCGTCGGAAATCTTGTTGACGGCCCAGGGGTCGGCCTCTTCGCGAAGGGACATGAAGAACGGATTGGTGGGGTCGCTGGTACGGAACACGGCAATCTGGAGTTGCTTCAAGTCGGAGTTCAAGTGCTGAACGACCTTTTCGAGGGGGGTGTCTTCATCCAGGAAGATGAAGAATTCCATAAAGCCCTGAGAGTACTGGAATCCGTGGAAACAGCCGTTTTCGTCCAGATTTAGATGTCTAAGCGCCTTAATTCGATCGGTAGGATCATTAGGATTGAGACTCAAGAGACTAGCAACAAAGGCTAGACGGCGTTCCTGCGATTTCGTTAATTCCATTTTTTCCTCAATTGATAAAAGCAAAAGCTAGGAGCCTATTGGGGGTCCCTATCTAATACATTTATATATTATACTATAAAAATAGTTTCAAAACCCCCGTTTTGAATATAAAAGAACAAACTTTTTTAATTTTTTTGCCAAAAACCGTCATTTTCAGTGCACATTAGTGCAAAAATCAAACATTTTATCTTTTTTCAGGGGGCTTTTACACTTTACGGTTTAAAAATGCTATGATTTAGGCCATAGGAGTTTCATTTATGAATTTGCTAGATGTCATCGCCAAGGCTAAGGCCGAAAAAGCCACCTCGCTGGACCTGTCCCAGAAAAAACTGCGCATTCTTCCGCAGGAACTTTTTGAACTTGATACCCTGGAAGAACTGGTCCTGGACCGCAACCTCCTGGTGGAACTTCCGGAGGATATCGGCAACCTCAAGAACCTGAAAAAACTTTCTGTCAGCGAAAACGACCTGATGGAACTGCCCGAGTCCATCGGGGAACTGACCAAGCTGGAACACCTCTACCTGGGCTACAACAGCCTGTCCGAGTTGCCCGACTCCGTAGGTAACCTGAAAAACCTCCAGCAGGTAAACATCGCGAAAAACCAACTTCTGGACCTGACCGCCGAGGTGGGCAAGTGGGAGAACGTCACCAAGTTGTCGCTCCACGACAACATGCTTTCCGAAATCCCCGCCACCCTGGGCAAGCTCAAGAAACTCAAAAAACTTTACCTGGACAACAACGACCTGTCCAGCATTCCCTCCGCCCTGGGTCACCTGGAAAACCTTGAAGTGCTCATGGTGTCCGGCAACAGCCTGGGCGCAATCCCCTCCGAATTCGGCGGACTGAAGAACCTCAAGGAACTTGTCCTGGATGCAAACCAGCTGGAGACCCTACCCGAGAGCCTGGCGGAATGCGACAAACTGGAGACAATTTCCGTTATGGAAAATCCCCTGGAAGGCGGCGTGCCCCGCGTATTGCTGGACAAGAAAGGCTTAAAGATTGACCAGTAAACTTTCATATCCACAGACGTTTATGGCGGCGATGTTTTTCGTCGCCTTTTTGTTCTGCGGGTGCGGTGACTTTTTCCACCCCGTAAAAAGCACCCCTACCCCCACGGAGTACGAGTACAACTACTGGCTGCTCCAAAAGACCTACCTGTTCGAAGAGGAACTGGAAAGCCTGAGCCCCCACGGGGATTCCGTGGAAAACCTTTACTACCCCAGGAGCGGGCTAAAAGACTGGTACACCCGGTACGTGCCGCCCTCCAACAGTGAATCTGCCAGCATAACCATGAACACAAGCATTGTGCAAGGTGACGTAGGCATGGAGTATTTCCTGGACACAAGTTCCAACACGCTGAAAATTACAGGCGACCATCCGCTGTTTATCGCACGAGTCTACGCCGAGAGCCCCGCAGGCAGGGCAGGCATTCCCCGCTACGGCAACATCATCAGTGCAAATGACGTAGACCTGGTTCTTGCTCCGCAGGACAGAAGCGGCAGGTCCGTCGTAGCCACATACGATTCCATACTCAATTACAGCAAGGAAATTTCGCTGGTAGTCGCAACTTACGAAAGCCTAAAGGTCGATACCTTCGACCTTGTCAAGGAAGACGTTTACGCCCCCACCGTTTTTTTGGACACGGTAGCCGGAATCGAGGTCATAACCATCGACGGTTTCAAACAAACTACGGTAAACCGCAAGGCCGGAACCTTCGGGGAACTAAAATCGCACCTGGACTCCACCAAGGGCGAAAAAAATGCGAGGGTCTTGAACCTTCTGAACAACGGCGGGGGCCACGTCAGCCAATGCGTAGCCATGGCCGACCTATTTGTGACCGACGGGCCTCTTTCCACCCAATTCTGGAGAACATTCAACGGCGGAGGAAAATCGGTTTCACTGTCCCGGACAACATCGGCCACCCCGGGTGACGCAGGCGAAAACCATAAGTTCGTATTGCTGGTCAACGAACGGAGCGCCAGCTGTGCAGAAATCTTCACGGCAGCCGTGGCCGAAGGTGCCGGTGTCCCCGTGGTCGGCACAAGAACCTACGGCAAGGGAATCGGACAGACAACCTGGCAGACCATCGACAACGGAATCGCAATCATCACCAATCTGAAGTTCCTCACCCCCAAGGGGAATACCTACCACGGCAAGGGCATCGAGCCCGACTACCCATGTGAAGGCGCGGCAACCATAGCCTGCGGCGTTGAAGCGGCAAAAAATATTTACGGAAACGGGCCCGCCTTAAAGAAAAGTGCATCTGGCCCCCACGAATTTATTACTTTAAAGAAACGCTCCAGCGACTTGGGCGGAGCCTTCATGGAAGGCAATTGACACACAGGGAAAAAGGAGATTATATGAAAATTCTCAAGAACGTGTTGCACATTAGCGGAGCCATCGCTCTTGCCTCGATATTTTCCGCATGTACCGAATCGGGTACCGAACCGATTTTCAATCCCAATCCCGTGGGCGACTACAGTTCGTCATCTTATAAAAATCCCTACAGTTCTGCATCATTTTCACCGAATTCCATCCAGTACGAGGAACTTGAATACAACTACGATCTTCTGGACCTGTATTACCTTTACGCGCACCGTAACGGAGAACTGAAGGATTTTGACAACTACACAATGGAATATGTTCCATACTACGACAGCAAAAGCTACTGCACGAAAAAATACGCCAACACTTGCTACCTGTACGGTGACATGTCCGACCCCTTCACCCGTTATTTCGATCCCGAATACGCCCAGCAGATCATGGACTTGCTGACATACTCCGAAGCCAATGTGGGTATCGGAGCCCAGGCCAAGGAAGTCAAGGTCAACGATTCCATTAAAGTCGTCATAGACCAGGTTTACGAAAACGGTCCCGCCGAGAAGGCCGGCCTTGCAGTCGGTGACACCGTCTTAAAAATCAACGATTTGGACATAACCTATATTGAACGATTTGACGCCATGACAAACGGACGTAATTCCGAGCGTCTCACTATTGAAGTCAACCGCGGAGACAGCGTCAAATCCCTTACGGTAATCCAGGGCGAGTACAACACACCCACAGTATTTCTTACCTTCGAAGATTCCATTCCCGTCATTCGCATTACCGAATTCGACCAGGCCTCCACGACTCCAAAAGGTTCCTATGGAGAATTCGTAAGGACTTTGAAAAAGATCAAGGATGACTACAAGGCGGCAATCATCGACCTCCGAGACAACCCCGGTGGCGACGTAGAACATTGCAGCAAAATGTCCGGCGAATTGCTGAACGCCGGCGACACCATCATCATCGACATCGAGACCAATGTGGATTCCTCGGGTTACGGCAACAGCAAGAACTATTTCCAGAAGTTCGACACTACCGCATATACCGCAGAGACAGACGGCATCGGCAAGAACCTTTACTACGTGTTCCTTGCAAACGAGAACTCCGCCAGTTGTGCAGAACTGATGCTCTCGGCGGTAACGGTCAACAAGAAGTCCCCTGTGGTGGGCCAAACAACCTACGGAAAGGGAATTGGCCAGTACGTTATTCCCACCACCTACGTCGCAGACGGTCTCGCGTTGATTACAGGATTGGAATCCATGGACAAGAACGGCGGCATATACCACAAGGTGGGCATTGTTCCCGACTACGCCATCGACGATAGCGACAAACAAATGAAAAAGGCTGTCGAAATTGCCAAGAACGCCCTCGACGGCAACAAGGAAGAACGCAAGGAAGGCTACGGAACGGAATCTACCGGGAACTTCGCCAAGGCCAAGGCCCGAAGCAGTTTCACCATCCCTACCAGCAAAAAAGAATTGCTAGACCAGATGAGCGGAACCTACAAGTTCAAGAACAGCGCCAAGTAAAACCCGATAACAGATAATTGATAGCTGACAGCCGACCGCTGTCAGCTACTTTTATTCCAAGACGCGCATACGCACCATCACGTCGGTGGTGTCGTTTGCCTTTACTGCGGGGGCCGCAAGGGTGCGTTCAATTTCCTGACGGATTTCTGCGACCTCTTTCTTGAGGCGGGCAAGGCGCTCGCCCATCAACTTGGGGGCGGCAATCATTGTCTTGCTTGCGGGATTGATCCAGACGCCTTTTTCGTTCTTGAACCCCAGATGAAGATGGGGGCCCGTACTGCGGCCTGTGTTGCCTACGCGCCCGATGACCTGGCGGGCGGACACGCTGGCCCCTACCCCGACTCCCCGGGTAGACAAGTGCATGTACCAACTTTCAGAATTGTCCCGATGGCGGATTGCAATCTTGTGTCCGCTGTATTCGTCGTAACCGGAGACGGTCACCTTCCCTTCGGCAACGGAGTAGACGGGGGTGCCTACGGGATTTCCGCCGTAGTCGATACCATAATGGGTCTTGCGCTGGCCGGTAACGGGGTGAATCCGTGAACCGAAGGGGCTGGTAATATGGAGACGGTCCA
>JABUUR010000312.1 GCA_021443065.1 Fibrobacter sp. | reverse complement strand
TCAAGCCCGGGATGACAATGCGGGGAGGGGAATCCCGGGTCAAGCCCGGGATGACAATGTGGGGAGGGGGATCCCGGGTCAAGCCCGGGATGACAGGGAGATGGGCCGGGATGACAGTGATGGGGTCAAGCCCGGGATGATAGCGAGGATGGTTGATGGTTGGCCGACCTTCGGGTTTTATGCGAACAACCTAACGACACGCTTGATGCCGTCGATGAAACGGTCGACATCGCATTTCTGTGTGTAGACTCCGAAACTCAGGCGCAGGGTGGCGTCTACGCCGAACCTGTCCATGACAGGTTGAGCGCAGTGGTGCCCACTGCGCACAGCGACGTTTTCTTCGTCAAGAATCATGGCGGCGTCGCTGACGGCGATACCGTCCAGTGTAATACTGATTAAGGCACCGCGGTCTTTAGGGTTGCCAAGGACTTTGACCTGGGGAATTGTCGCAAGTTGTTTCAAGGCGTACTTCGTGATTTCTTCTTCGTGCTTACGGATGTTTTCGAGGCCTATGTTCTGTAGCCATTCCACAGCCTTGCCCAGGCCGATGACTTCGGCTATGGCGGGAGTTCCTGCCTCGAAACGTTCGGGCACATCGGCGTAGGTGGTCTTTTCGAAAGTTACGTTCTTGATCATCTCGCCACCGCCGTGCCAGGGCGGCATGGAATCCAGTACGTCGTACTTGCCGTACAGCACGCCGATACCCGTGGGACCGTACATCTTGTGCCCGCTAAATGCCAAAAAGTCGCAGTCCAGTTTTTGCACATCGATCTTGATGTGGGAGGAACTTTGTGCTCCGTCAATCAGGATCTTTGCCTGGGGAGCCAACTTGCGAACGGTCTTGATAATATCTTCGATGGGATTTACGGTGCCTACGGCGTTGCTCACGTGGGCCACTGCTACCATCTTCACTTTTTCTGTAAGCAGTTCCGGAATTTTTTTTATGTCCAGGTCGCCGTCATCCTTGACGGGAATGACCTTGATCTTGGCACCTTTCATTTCTGCAACGATTTGCCAACTTACGATGTTGGCGTGATGCTCCAGACCGCTGATAAGGATCTCGTCGCCTTCGTTAAAGAACTTGCGGCCGTAACTCCAGGCCACCAGATTGATGCTTTCAGTGGTTCCCCGGGTAAATACGATTTCGCTTTCGGACTTTGCGTTAATGAACTGTGCGATATTTTTGCGGGTGGCCTCGTAGGCCTCGGTGGTGCGGGCGCTTAGGCGGTAAACGCCCCGCTTTACAGAACTGTAATGCTCCCGGTAGAAATCGTTCATGGCGTCAATGACGCAAGAGGGCTTTTGGGTGGTGGCGGTACTGTCTAAAAAGGCCAGGGGCTTGGCTTCTTTATCTCCGGCCACCAGCATGGGAAATTCATTACGAATCTTTTCTGCATCGATCATGGCTGTCAAGATAGAAAATGCAATATGGAGGCGTTTTTCAACGGGGTCTTTTTATGTTGCATTTTGTATATTTGCGGTGTAAACTAAAATGCTGTGGAGCCGAGAAGTCTTATGAAAAAGTTTTTTTCTATGGTGGGTACGTTTGCCCTGGTTCTTTCTACCAGTTCCCTTGCCCAGGAAACCCTTCGCGAGGCCGTGGACAACGGTGATATTGCAACCGCACAAAAAATCGTAAAAAAGGGCCAGGCCGAAGAAATCTACTGCGGAAAACTTTCGGCCAACGATGCCGTGAAGGTCTATGATAAAATCTTCAAGGCCATGCCCGACGAAAGTTTTGCTGCCTGCCCCAATCAATACTCCTACGGCTATGGCGAAAAGGTTTGCAGTAACGCCAAGGCCATGAACGCCTGTACCGAGGTGGTCTCTTACCTTTTGATGGAAGGTGCCGCCGGCAACGTGAACGCCATAGACATGCTGGACAAGGTGACTGCCGCGGCCCTCAAGACGAAGGCTTTTGCAAAGCCCGTCAAGGAACCCGTAGACACCACGGTCTGGGTCGCCTGCCCCAAGAAAGGCAAGGACCGTGCAGCCTGCATCATCGAATGCAAGAACCAGGCGGATTCCTTGAACGACGAAGCCCACAAGGCCTCCTGTGATTCCAAGCCGGAACATTTTATTGAGACAACCATCTCCGTTTCCAAGCCTTCGCCTCTTTACGAAAAACTCCGTGTGGAATTTGCGGAGGGTTACTGGAAATCCCCCATGTCCGTGGCCCATAAGTTTGCTGCCCTTGCCCAGAAATACGGAACAACTCTCTCCATTCCCGATACCGCCGTCGTGAACGAGAATTACATTGCCGCCTGGGCGGATTCCCACAAGGCTATCGGTGCGTCTCTTCCGGGGGGCGTTCTTTTCAGGTTCTGCTCCGCATGGCAGCCTCAGGTCGATTCCATCTTGAAGGAAAAGGGATTCGAAACTCGTTGCCCGGTGTTCGAAACCTTCGAAGACCCTCGCGACAACAAGAAGTACAAGGTCAAGGAAATCAACGGGGTTAAATGGTTTGTCCAGAATTTGAATTACGAGGTCGAAGAAACCTCCATGTGCTACGACCGCGAAGACGAAAACTGTAAACTCTACGGTCGCCTTTACAAGTTTGATGCCGCCCAGACTGTCTGCCCCGAGGGTACGCACCTTTCTACGGACGAAGAATGGAAAGACCTGGAAAACTATGCCGGAGGCTCCAGCGAGGCTGCGGAAAAACTTCGCAGCAACGGCAGCGACGACTACGCCTTTACGGTACTCTTTGGCGGCTACACCAACAAGAATGGGATTTCTGTAATCATTGGCGAAGGTGCCTACTTCTGGACCGAAAAGGAAACTGCAGACGGTCGTGCCGTGGCCCGCTCCATGTTCAGCACCGACAAGGATGTTTCCTCCATGCCGGTAGAAAAATCCTTTGCCATGTCCGTACGCTGCGTTATGAACGCGGGATCCGCGGGGCAGGTTTCCGATGGCGCGTCTTCTGACGTATCCGAGGGCTCCGCAGAATAATTCCGGAGTTGTATTCCTGTGCAGTAAAGTTTTTTCGGGAAAATGAAAATGGAAGAGAACAAGGTAAAATTTGCACCCACCTGCAGCCGCGAGACGTGGATTGCAAGGCAGAACCTGATGAACAAGGTGCGCCAGTTTTTTTTGACTCGCAAGTGCCTTGAGGTAGAAACTCCCGCTCTTTCAAACGCCTGCGGCACCGACCCTCAGTTGGACTATTTCGAAATCTCCGGCGAGGTACCTCGCTTTATGATGACGAGCCCGGAATTTCACATGAAACGCCTGCTTTCGGCGGGGTTCGGTGATATTTTCCAGATCACAAAGTCTTTTCGCAAAGACGAATTCGGCAGCCACCACAATAATGAATTCAGCATGGTGGAGTGGTACCGCGTGGGTATGCCCCAGGAACAGTTGATGGACGAGGTAGAATCTCTGGTAAGCGAAATCCTTGGCTTGCCGATTCATGCACGGCGCACTCGTTGGATTGAAGCCTTCAAGAATTATGGGGGTGTGGACCCCTTCTGCCACGACCTGAACGATTTTGCAGAGGCCTGTCGCAATCACCAGGTTCCCGTCCCGGAATCTTCCGAAAAATTATGTCGCGAAGACTGGTGGGATTACCTGATGGTGTTCGTTATCGAGCCAGCCTTGGCAAGCAACGGCCCCGAGTTCATTATGGATTACCCGCCCTCGCAGGCTGCGCTGGCTCAAACTTACAAGGATGCCGAGGGCTTTACCTGGGCCCGGCGTTTTGAACTTTTTGTAGACCAGGTGGAACTCTGCAACGGTTATACCGAATTGACTGATGCAGCGGAACAGCGTCGCCGTTTCAATGACGACCTTGAAATCCGCCGCCACATGGGCAAGCCTCTTCCTCCCATCGACGAAAATTTCCTTTCGGCACTGGATGCGGGCATGCCCGCCTGCTCCGGCGTGGCGCTTGGCCTGGACCGTCTTTTTATGCTTGCCTTGAACAAGCCAGAAATTGCCGATGTAATCCTGTTCCCAAGCCCTATCGCCTAACGGATCTGCGGCATTCATCAAATGCAACTTTAGGCGGAACCCTTCAATGTAGCAGTTTTTTGATGGCGCGCCTCATGGCGTCTTCGTCAAAAATGCCGGTGTTTATCTGCACGATGCTGTCTTGCTCGTTTATCAGGTAGGATACCGGCAGAACCCCCGGGTTCCCGAGGGTGTTCATCAGGTCGTAGTTCCAGTGGACAACGGTCCAGGGAAGGTTCTGCTTTTTCTTGAATCTTGCAGCCGCCTTGACATTGTCGTCTTCGCTGACCATCAGGATTTTGAACCCCCGGCTGCCCAGTTCCTGGTGCATTTTTTTGAGGGAGGGAATTTCCGCCATGCAGGCGGGGCACCAGCTGGCGCTCAGGGTGATTAATGTTACCTTGCCCTTTTGTTCCTGGAAGGTAGTCTTTCCGCCGTCTACGTTGATTGCGGTAAAGTTGTTGACATGGCCCGGAATTTCGTTGAAATGGGGGCCTAGATCACGCCGGCCAACAAGGAAACAGCCCAAAAGGACTATTACAGCCGCTATAACGATGTATTTTTTACGTGATGTTGCCATATCTATGTTGAATTTATCTTTTTTTTGACTAGATAATGTTATATTCTTTGATATGGCATACAATATTCAAGATCTTCTTTCTGAAATGGTTAATCGAGGTGCTTCCGACTTGCATATTACCGCAGGTGCGCCTCCCCTCATTCGTCTTCACGGTAAGCTCACCCCCCTGGGCGAAGAAAAACTTAAACCGGACGAAACCATGCGAATGACCTACAGTTTGATGAACGAACTGCAGAAAAAGTCCTTTGAGCAGAACAAGGAATGCGACTTTTCCTTTGGTATCGCAAGCCTTGCCCGTTTCCGTGCCAACGCCTACCTCCAGCGTGGCTGCGTGGCTCTGGCCCTGCGTATTATTCCCCTGGATATCAAGACATTCAAGGAACTTGGCCTGCCCAAGATCATGGCCGAATTTACCACCCGTCCGTCGGGCCTGGTTCTTGTGACCGGTGCCACCGGTTCCGGTAAGTCCACCACCCTAGCCGCCATGATCGATAAAATCAACAAGGAACGTCACGACCATATCCTTACGGTAGAAGACCCTATCGAATTTTTGCACAAGCACCAGAACTGCATGATCAACCAGCGCGAAGTGGGCAGCGATACCAACAGTTTTTCCGCCGCCCTCAAGATGGCCCTTCGCCAGGACCCCGACGTGGTGCTTATCGGCGAAATGCGCGACCTTGAAACCATCCGTGCCGCATTGACCATTGCAGAAACGGGCCACTTGGCCTTTGCCACCTTGCATACCAACTCCTGCGTGCAGACCATCAACCGTGTGGTGGACGCGTTCCCCAAGGGCGAGCAGCAGACGGTCCGTACCCAGCTTTCCTTTGTGCTCCAGGGTGTCATATGCCAGACCCTGTTGCCCAAAATCGGCGGCGGCCGCGTAATGGCTTACGAGGTCATGAACGTCACCCCGGGTATCCGCTCCCTGATTCGCGAAGACAAGGTCCACCAGATTGAATCCATGATTGAAATCGGCCAGAAGTTCGGCATGAACACCATGAACATGTGCCTGTGCGACTTGGTGAAGAACCGCAAGGTGGACCGCTTCGAGGCCCTTTCCCGTTCTCCCAGCCCGGACCAACTGGAACAGCTTTTCGTTAAGGAAGGTGTATAACCTATGGCAGAATTTTTATACAAGGCCACCAACAGTGCCGGCAACAAGTTCGAGGGGACTCTCGAAGCCAAGGACAAGGCCGAGGCCGAGGCTCTACTGCTCCGTCGTCGCCTGGTCATTGAAAGCCTCAAGAAAAAACCCACGGAAATCAAGATCAAGATCGGTTCCGGCATCAAGGCTGCCGACATCGCACGGTTCACCCGCATGTTCTCCTCCATGAGTTCGGCGGGCCTTCCCATGTTGCAGTGCCTGAACATCCTGGAAGAACAGTGCGAAAATCCGGATTTCAAGACGGTGATCCACAAGGTGACCCAGTCCATTAACGGCGGTTCTTCGCTGGCCGACGCCCTGGCGCTGCACCCGAAGGTGTTCTCCTCCTTGTACACCAACATGGTGGCCGCTGGCGAAGCGGGCGGTATCCTGGATGGTATTCTTGCTCGTCTGGCAGAAACGTTGGAAAACAGCGAACGCTTGAAGCGCAAGGTGAAAAAGGCATTGACCTACCCGGTCATCTTGATTATCGTGGGTATTCTGGTGGTGATCGCCTTGATGACCTTTGTGGTGCCTACCTTTGCCGAGCAGTTTGCCGCCCTGGACGCGGAACTCCCCGCACCCACCCAGATCGTAATGAACATTTCCGATTTCCTGCGAGATAACCTGGCGTTCATCATCGTGGGCATCGTTGTTTTTGCGGTGGCCTTCAAGTTGGCCATGAAGGTCCCCAAGATCAAGTTCATGTGGGACGGTTTTATGCTCAAGGTGCCCAAGTTGGGCGACCTTCAGATTAAGTCCGCCACGGCAAGTTTTGCAAGAACCCTGGGTACGTTGCTTAACGCGGGTGTGTCCGTGATGGACTCCTTGAAGGTGGTCGCCTCTACGGTTTCCAACACGGTTGTGGAAAAGGCCATCAACAAAATCGCGATCGGCATTGCCGGCGGTAAGTCCATTGCAGAGCCCATGACCGAGGCTGGCATTTTTCCGCCCATGGTTATCCAGATGACTGGCGTGGGCGAAAAGACCGGTAACCTGGGCGGCATGCTCTTGAAACTGGCTGACTTCTACGACGAAGAAGTGGATGCGGCGGTGGATGCCGTTGTGGGCATGATGGAACCTTTGATCATCGTGTTCCTGGGCGGTGCCGTCGGTGGCCTCCTTATTGCAATGTACATGCCGATGTTCTCCATGGGCGATGCAGTCAAGGGATAAAGACCAGAAATTGACATACTTGATACAGTTTGATTAATTTTGACATCGGGGCGCTTGCGCCCCTTTGTTGTTTTAGGTAGTTTATGGAAAAACGAGGTAAGATTATGAATAAGAAAATTCTTCTCCCTTTGGCATTTGGCATTTGTGCCGCATTGTTCACCGCCTGCGGTGACGACAACGGAAGCAACGCTCCCGAAACGCCGCTCTCTTCGGCCTCCGTCGAACAACCCGTGTCTTCGGCAGATATTGTCCCTCCGTCTTCTTCAACGGATTTAGTCCCGCCGTCTTCTTCTACGGACTTGGCTCCGGTTTCATCTGCAGACGCTCAGCCCGGCATTGCGTCCAGTTCCTCCGTACCTGTGGATGATCCCAATGTCACCTACACCTACTACGGTGCGGAACTTACCGGACTTGACCAGTTCACCTACGGCCGCTTCGAGGCCCGCATGAAGATGGTCTCCATCCCCGGGTCCGTAAGTTCAATGTTCCTGTACTACGATCCCTCCTACAAACTGGGCGTTGAACCTTGGAATGAAATCGATATCGAAGTCCTGGGCAAGGGCGGCACCTCTTGGCAGGCCAACCTCATTACCCGTGAAGTGGATGGTGACGATGGCAAGAAAAATCCCAAGCTAACCTCCGAGACAAAGACTGAATTTGGTTTTGATGCCACGGAGGATTTCCACCTTTATGCCATGATCTGGACTCCGGAATACATCGCCTGGGAAATCGACAGTGTGGAAATCCGCCGCGATGTGGTGGGCACGCCCCATCCCAAGAACGCTAATCACGACCAGGTTGCCTTTATGACAGAGCAGCAAAGCCTGCGCTTTAACCTGTGGGCATCCAGTAGTGCTGCATGGGTGGGCAAGTTTACCGGCGCAGAACTGGCCGCCGGCCCCCAGATCCAGTGGATCGACTACGTTCGCGTGTACAAGTACGACACCGCCGCCAAGACCTTTACCCTGGATTGGCAGGACGATTTCGATGGTAACGACCTTTCCGATCACTGGAGTGCCGGTAACTGGGAAATGGAAAAGGTCGTGCTGAGCCGCGATAACGTTGTGGTTGAAGATGGCTACTGCAAACTGCTCATGACACGCGAAGCCGACAATTAAATTCTCTTTTGTTCTCCTCCTGACACGAAAGGCCCCGCATTTTGCGGGGTCTTTTTTTTGCTATTGACTTTTGCTTAATTTTTGTGTATTTTTATTACAATTGTAAAAAAAAAACGTTACAAAGGGAGCGCCGCCAATGGTAACAGAAAAGACATTGAAGAAAGCCTACCAGAAGGCCACTTTGAAAATTATTGAAATCGAGGCCGATGATGTACTGACCACCAGTGGAGGTCAACAGCCCCCGACCCGCCAGATTGAAAACATCAAGAAACAATCCACCGACGACTGGTTTTAACAAAGGGAGCGAC
>JABUUR010000281.1 GCA_021443065.1 Fibrobacter sp. | reverse complement strand
TCGGTTATCAGTAGTCAGCAGTGAGGGCGCTCGCGTTGCTCACTTTGAGGTGTGAGCTATGAGTTCGCTGCTCTAGGCTGAGAAACAGCCGACCTCATGCCTCTAGGGGAAAAAACCCCCAACCTCACAAAGCACCTTTTGCCACAGGATTTTGCTGGTGCACCCGTATTTTCTATATTTTTCTGAGTTTAACATGAACCCCAAAAATTCTTTTTCTTCTAACAAGTCCGGCAACAGTACACACAGAGGCATCCACGATGGCACCCGCTGCGACTGCCTCGACGGCAGTCACAGATGTGCCCACGGAGTAGCCCGGGTAATCAGCAAGCGAGGCTACTGCAGCCGCAGCAAGGCAGAAATGCTTGTGCGCGAAGGCCGCGTTACACTCCGCGGCAAGGTAGTTCTCGACCCCGAGGCGCCCACCTACGAAAATGACGAAATCATCATTAACGGTAAAGCCGTTGTGGCAAACAGCAAGATCTACTTCATGATGAACAAGCCCCGAGGGATTGTCACCACGGCAAGCGACGAAAAAGGCCGCAAGACCGTCCTGGAAGTATTTGCAGAGCAATACCGCAAAATGCATTCCGGAAAAGAGGCTCCACACATTTCGCCCGTAGGTCGCCTAGATGCGGCCAGCGAAGGGCTGTTGCTGTTCAGCAACGATACGGAATGGGCCAACAAGATTCTTGAGCCCAAGGCAGGCCACATCAAAATCTACCGCGTGCAGGTAAAGGGCCGCCCCTCCGGAAACGAACTTACGCAAATGGTCAAAGGACTCACCGTGCCGCCCCGCATTTTCGGGGAACCGGAGGAATTCATGCATGCAAAAAGTGCAACAGTCTACAGCGAGGGCGAAAAGAACTGCTGGCTCGAAATCACATTGACCGAAGGTAAAAACCGTGAAATCCGCAGGATGCTCGCCTTCTTAGGCTACGAGGTGCTGCGGCTGGTTCGCATCCAGATCGACGAGTTCGCCCTTGGCGACCTCAAGCCCGGATGCATTCGGGAAATCGCCCTATAGCATATCCCTGTTCAGCAGTTCGCCGTGGTCCAAAGTCAACCGGCGGAAAGGGCTGTTCAGGTAGAAATCGGGATTGTGGGTCGCCATGAGCACGGTAGTGCCGCGGGCGTTGATTTCCTTGAAAATCCTGAACACTTCTTCGGCGTTTTTCGGGTCCAGGTTGCCCGTAGGTTCGTCGGCCAACAGCAGGTACGGATTATGCACCATGGCGCGGGCGATTGCCACACGTTGCTGCTCGCCGCCAGACAAGGTATAAGGCATGGCAAAGCGTTTTTGGCTTATGCCCACAAGGGCCAAGGCATCGAACACGGCCGCGTTGATCTTGCTGCCGGGAGTCCCCACAATGCGCAACGCCAGGGCCACATTCTCAAAGACGTTTCTGTCCGGCAAAAGTTTAAAGTCCTGAAAGATAATGCCCATTTTGCGTCGCAACGCCTGGATGTTCTTTTCAGGTGTATTCTTGCTGTCATAAAGGCAGTCGCCGGTAAACTTGACCATGACCTGCCCGCCCCGCTCTTCGTCGGGACGTTCATCCATGTAAATCAACTTCAGCAACGTAGACTTGCCTGCGCCGGAATGCCCTGTAAGAAAAACGAACTCACCCTTGCGGATACGGAACGTCACATTGGAAAGAGCCTTCCAATTGTCTTCGTAAGACTTGGTGACATGGTTGAAGTGTATCACGGCAATGGTCCCTACAAATTTTGACGAACTAATCCACCATGCGGATGTCGATCAGGACTTCCTTGCGCCATTTCTTGATCAAGGTTTCAAGTTTCTTGTTTTCCAAATGGTTGGCGGTCATCTGCTCAATCTTGCCATAGTCTTCTTCCAAGGTCAAATCACGAATCTGACGGGCGTCGTCCAGACGGAAAATATGATACACGCCATCGATGACCACCGGCTCAGAAACTTCGCCCACCTTCAACTCGGCCACAGGTTCTATATAAGCCTGCACCATTTCATTTTTCTGGAACCAGCCCAAGCGGCCGCCCGCGAAGTTGCTCGACTTGTCGTCGCTGAATTTTTTTGCGGCTTCCGCGAACTGTTCGGAGGTCTTGATGTTCTTGGACAACGAATCGGCGCGGGCAATGACGGCTGCGGAATCTGCGGCGGTGGGTACGGTCTTCAACAAAATCTGGGCGGAACGGACACCGTCTTCCTTGCGACCGAGAACTCGAGGAATTACCCAGCCCGCACTTATTTTTACCGGGGCGGAACTGTACTGTCCGTTCTTCAAGCCGTCCAAGGCACGTTCAAAGACAGGGTCCAACTGGCCGCGTTTGTAATAGCCCAGGTCACCACCCTTTTCGGCGGAACTGTCCTGGGAATGGTTTTTCGCCACAAGTTCGTAACTCATGCCAAAATTCAAGGAATCAATCAAGGTCTCGGCAAAGGTACGCACAGAGTCGATAATCATGGAATCGGGGGCGATAGGCAACTGGATCAAACTTAACAGAACGCAGTTGTACTGGGGGGGGATGGAATCCTTGTAGGCCTTGAAGAAGTTGTCCACCTCTTTTTTGGTGGGAGATACGGCACCCACGTGACGCTGGCGGACGCGCATCATTTCGATATGACCGCGAATCTGCTTGGAAAGTTGGTCACGGTACTGGGCCATGCTCAAGCCCAACTGGGCGCGGATAGCCTTTTCCAAGGTGGCAAGATTGGTATTCTGGCTTGCGGCCAACTGCTGCAAGTGGGCGTTTACACGCTGTTCCACTTCGGTTTCACTGACAACAATGGAATCGCGGTCAATGCGGGAGAGCAACACCTTTTCATCGATAAGTTGGTCCAGCACATATTCCTTTTGCTGCTGTTCAGACATGGCAGCCCCTTCGGGGGTCTCCTGAAAGCGGTAAAGATTGTTCAGGAACTCGGAACGCATAATGGGTTTGCCATCCACCACGGCGGCAACCCCTTCCATCAGGACAGGTTCGGCCATCAGGGCCGAAGCCATGGTCAGCATCAACAAGGAGATTCGATTCAGGAATTTCATCATTTATCCTTTTCACTAAAGACATTGATCTTGGAAAAAATCGGACGTGCGTTTTTCCATTCTTTTTTCAAGCGATCCATTACAATTTTCTGATGTTCCACCCAAGCCCGGGCGGCAACGTCCTCGGCAACTTCTGCGTAAGGCAGGACATCGGCGGAGTCAAGACGATTAACCACCACGGCCACCTTCCATGCACCACCGCAAACTTTCATGGGCGTGATTTTTCCTACGGGAGCCTCGACAATGGAAGGCAGAATGCAAGAATCCGGAGTTGCAGTCACGGTATCGAAAGGTTCGATTTTCTTGACGAGGTAATGAGGGCTGGGCAGGGAATCGTAAACCGCATCCTTATGCCCACGGCAATAGACGTTGGCGTTGTTCCAGTCCTTGAAGGTGATAATCGCCCCAGACGCCAAGGTTCGGCCGCGAAGGAAAAGTTCCTGGTGATTGTTGTAGTAATCCAGACGTTCGGCATCGCCCACCATCATGGTGTCTGCAAAGGTCTGCAAAAAATTGTCCACCGTCAACTTGCGGATAGTTGTCTGGATTTGGCTTTGCAACAAGGAGTCGTCGGTAAAGCCGCTTTTCACAGCCTCTTGATAAATGGTTTCTTCATTAATCCAATGATTCAAGAAGGCGAGTTTTTCACGGTCGTTCCAGTTGACCCAATCCGGAGCCATGGTGCGAATGTCGGACTCGTAAAGTTTTGTTTCGCCTACGGAAACAACCACCGGCCCCTCCTTGAAGGAAAGGTCGCATGCGGTCAATGCCAAAAGACAAAATCCACACAAAATGCCAAATACAAATTTCATTGAACCCAATTTAGAAAATTGCAAGGAACGAACCCACACAAAAAACGGCTACAAGCGGCCAAAACGACTTTTCAACTTGGCAAGGGCATCCACTTCCACCACCTCTTCAGAATCGTCCCCCTTGCGCTTGAACTTGAGAATTTCAAATTCCTCCAGCAGTGCCTTAGCCTGAAGGTAAAGTTCCGGGTACTCCGGGTCGTCGGCGGAAAGTTTATCCAGGGAAAGAAGAAGGTCGCGGGCGTTCTTCAGCTCCTGTTCTTTCATGAAGCGGCTTTTAAGGTAAGGCCTGAAGGATTCCCGAAGGGTGCGGGCATCCAGAGTTACCGTGGTGCAGTCCTCGAAAGCGGCATTCAAATGTTCCGCATGGATATCGAGAATTTTCGCCGCAGTGGCGAGCCTTTGGTACAAAGTAACACAACGGGAACTGTCGCCATAGATGGAAACCAGCTTCTGCACTGCGTAATTGCGCTCACACGCCGCATGGTCCTTGCCCTGACGCATGGCGATGCTAAAATCCTTAAGAACACTCCAGCATTTTACAAACGCCTCCGCCCCAAGGAGCCCCATTTCGTACGTGGCACGCAAAAGGCAAAGGCGGGTCTCTTCGTCTTCGCTGCGGGTGGAGGCAGCCAGATTGCGGAAGTCCGAGATTTTCTTTCCGCGGGAGAATTCAAGACCCGAAAAGCGGATGCAGCGGTTGGCGTCCAGTTTATCCACAATCAAGGACTTGGCAACCCAAAGTTTCATGGCGGTCTTGTAACCATCGGCATAAAGACCGCCCATTTCCAGCATATTCAGACGGTCTGCGACAAGCCCCGTGGCATCCTCAAAAGTCCCCCGTTCCAAACGCCTGCGGAAAGCCTGCCAGAACTGGGATTCTTCCGTAGACATGAGGGCGGATTCCCCCAGGCGCCAGCCAAAGCGGAAACCTTCCAGGGGAAAATCAATCCCGAAGGTCACCACCACCTGACGCACAGCCAAAAACAGGCGGAAACTCCCCCACTCCGGAGAAAGTTCCAGCGGGAATTTTTCCGCCACCCCGGTCTTGAACACGCTCAGGTGGAGCCGCAGGTGATTTTCCCGTTCCGGGGTCACCGTGGGTATTTCGCATTCCAGTTGCTTAATTTCGGACAGGGCCTCGTACAGGCACAAAAGGGGTGCCTTGTGGGGATTGTTCAAAAGGTTTTCGCAAAAGGCGTCGTCCAATGGGGTGCGGCGGCCCTCCAGATATTTTTTTGCGGCCTTGGGCATTTCACGGACAACGGATTCGATCATCCATTCGCGCCACTGGTGAATGGAAAGGGCTAGCGTGGCAGGAGATATCTCGGCCAGCAGGTCGAAGGGGAACCTCAAGGTAATGCCATCGCAACTCTTCGTTGCATCAAAGACCATCTCGCCGGTGACAAGACGTTCCTTGCCCCGAGTCAATTCCATGATGCGGAACTGATCAACAGAACCGCCCAGTTCCGCCTCGGGCTTAAGATCGTCGGTCTTCAGGGCCTTGAGTTTGTTTCCCATGGCGTTGCTGAATCCGCAGTCCGTGTAACTCACCCCGGTCTCGCTTTGATCCAGCCAGAATTTTTCGTCGAACTTTAGCCACTGATCGCTTTTTTCCGCCAGATAATTCCGGAGGGTCCTGATGGAATTCACCTGGGGGGCGATTCGCACATAGTAATCCACCAGGGAGTCTTCGCTGGGGGCCAGTCCGAACTGGCGCTTGCGGGCCTCCAGGGCGTGAAGGTTTTCAACCACCTTTTCGTTGTGGGTCATGAAGGGGAAGGGCCTTGCCATCTCCCCTACCACCACGGCTTCACGCCAGAAAATCTGGGCGCATTCCTCTGGATTGACACGGGCGTAATCCACCCGATGGCCTCGGCTGATGACCATTCCGCGAAAGCTTACTTCTTCGACCGCTTCCACAAAACCCCGCTCACGATTCCAGGTGGGCGCGTACCAGCGGCGGGTGCAGAAAGGTTCCGCTACCTGCAAAATCCATTCCGCCTGGATCTCCGCCCCCTTGGTCAAGAAGATGCGGCTGGTTTCCCGGACTTCGGCGCTAAAGAGCCATTCCACGCTTTTGCCGTAAAGGTCGCTGCCCGGGAACACGTGGGTTTCACGGCCGCTTACCAGACGGTAGCAACCGTTTTCAATGTCACGGCGGGCAATGCCTCCTAAAAAGCCGCTCAGCAGTGCGATGTGCAAATTGTCGGCGTGGAAACTCTTCAAGTCGCAAATGCGATTTTCAAACTTGACATCGAGAATTCGACCGAACTGTTCGTACAGGTCAATCCATTCGCGGCAGCGCAAAAAATGGAAGGAATTCTTTTCGCAGAACTTGCGCAACTTGTTCCAGGATTTTCCATCCCACTCCTGGCAAAAGCCGTTCCACATGCTGACGTAAGTCAAGAAATCGCTTTTATGGCCCGCGAACTTTTTGTGCAAACCGCGGACCCGCCCCCGTTCAGGTTCCTCGTTGGGAACCACCCGCGGGTCTTGAATGGATAGGGCTGCGCAGACAATCAGGGCAGGCTGCAACACGCCCCCATCCCGGGCCCGCAACAGCACTGCAGAAAGAGCCACATCCATGGGTAGCCGCGACATTTCGCGGCCCAGTTTCGTCACGTGCCCCGAGGCATTGTCCGCAGTCAAGGCGCCAAGTTCAAACAAAGTCTTGTAGGCCCCGCGAAATGCGGAATGGGGCGGCGACTGCAAGAAAGGAAAACTTTCCATTTCAAGGCCCAGGCTGCGCAACTGCAGCACCACATTGGCCAAGTTGCTGCGACGGATTTCGGGTTCCGTAAAGTCGTCGCGTTTCTCGAAATTCTCAGGAGAGTACAACCTGATGCACACGCCAGGCTTTACGCGACCTGCACGACCCGTGCGCTGGCGGGCGCTGGCCTTGGAAATTTCCTCTACCGGAAGGCCCTGGATACGCGCCTGGGCGTTGTACCTTGAAATTCGGGCCATGCCCGTATCCACCACGTAGGCGATGCCGGGAATGGTCAGGGAAGTTTCGGCGATGTTGGTGGCAAGGACAATGCGGGTCTTGCGGGTGCTTTTGAAAATCCGTCGCTGTTCATCGGGGCTCATGCGGCCGTACAGTGGCAAAATGTCGAAACTTGCGGCATCCAGTTCGGGCTTGAGTTCGTTGGCCAAGTCCTGAATGTCCCGCTCCGTAGGCAAAAAGCAAAGCAGATGGTCCCGATGGCGGCTTTCCAAATCCAGAATGGCATCGCGGGCTTCTTCAATCAAGCCCGAGTCGCCCTTGCCCGAGAATTCCTCCCGAAAACAGTATTCCACCTCCACAGGGTAGGTGCGGCCTTCCGCTTCCAGCACGCAACTTCTGTCATAAAATTTCTCGAAGAGGGACGCGTCCAAAGTGGCCGAAGCCACGACAAGTTTAAAGTCGGGGCGTTCCCTTAGCACCGTCTTGAATATGCCCAATAGAATGTCGATATTCAGGGAGCGTTCGTGGGCTTCGTCAATGACGATGGCATTGTACTGCCTGAAAAGCCTATCCTTGCGGAACTCCTGCAAGAGGATGCCGTCGGTCATGACCTTGAGGGGGGCGTCGTTTGAACCCTGTTCCCAAAAGCGTATCTTGGTGCTGACCAGTTCCTCGTCTTTTAATTCCTCACGCAAGCGGTCGGCAATGGACATGGCCGCAAGGCGCCGCGGTTCCGTAACGCCGATCTTGAAAGCCGAAATTTCATCGCAGGCTTTCACCGAATCCAAAGCACCTTCGGGGCTTTTTTCTACACCAGGCACAAGCCTGCTCTTTGAAATAAAATATTCCAGCAAGAACTTGGGCAGTTGGGTGGACTTTCCCGAGCCCGTATCCGCCTTGACAATCACCACTTGGTGTTTTTCAAGCAGCTCCAGGAACTCCTGCCTTTTTTGCACCACAGGCAGTTCAGGGTATTCAATCTTCAATGCAGCGAGCCTTGCCACGTCCACAGGAAATCGTTCCTAAATCAGTTCTTAATCTGTCCTTGATCAGTCCTTGATATGCCCGCACTTTTCGCAAGTGAACTTGTAACTGTTGTCGGGGTCAACCACCATGACGCCGTCGCATTCCGGCAATTCGCAGGGCAACTCCCCAGGCAATACTTCGCGGTAAGTTTCTTTCTGTTCGGCCATAGACATCCTAGTTTTGGGAATCCTTCATTTCCTTGAGATACCGCCCCAGGGCATCCTGCCAGGTGGGCAGCGGTGTAAAGCCTGCATCTACCAACTTACTTTTATCCAGGCGGCTGTTGAAGGGGCGTGCCGCCTTGGAAAGGCCGTATTCGGCGGTAGTCACAGGAACCACCTTGGTACTCAAGCCGGCCTGCCTGTAGATTTCGCAGGTAAAGTCGTACCAACTGATGTAACCGCCCTCGTTTGTGGCATGGTAGTAGCCATACTTTTCCGTTTCGTTCATGTCCACCAGCAAACGGGCCAAGTCGTAGGTGTAAGTGGGGGTTCCCACCTGGTCGTTCACCACACGGACCGTGTCGTGGGTCTTACCCACATTGAGCATGGTCTTGAT
>JABUUR010000372.1 GCA_021443065.1 Fibrobacter sp. | reverse complement strand
GCAAAGCCAGTGTCGCCAGCGAACTGGACAACGGAGTTAAGGATTGAACTCATTTATCTGTACCTCAATGGGCTGAATTAAGCGATGGTGAGGAGAGTCTGGCCGTCGACGACGGTGTCGGTTTCCTTGACGGAAACGGAGCTCACGGTACCTGCGCAGGGAGCGACCACCGGATTTTCCATCTTGAGGGCTTCGATGATGGCGACTTCCTGGTTGGCCTCGACGCGGTCGCCAACCTTGACCTTCAGCTTGAACACGGAACCAGCGAGAGGGCTCTTGACTTCGGTGCCGCCGGCAACAGCAGGGGCGGCAGCGGGAGCAGGAGCGGCAACCGGGGCTGCGGGAGCGGCAGCAGGAGCAACGGCGACATTGGAATCAAGAACTTCAACTTCTACATCGTAGCTCTTGCCTTCGAAACTGATACGTACGGTCTTCTTCATTTTGTTTTTTCCTGGCTAATTAGCCTGTTGAATTTTTAAAGGTTTTTCCTGGAACTTAGACGAGGGTCCAAGCAGGAGAGTTGACATTCTTGTATGCGGTGACGCGGCAGGGCTGACCGAGAGCCTGAGTTGCGGCTGCGGTCATGATGACTACCAGTTCGTCGTTGGTTAAGCCCGGGTGTTCCTCGAGAGCGGCAACGGCAGCGATAGACAGGAAAGCCTGGAGCTGCTTGTTGGTCATGCCCGGATGAACGCTCTTGGCATTGGGGTCCCAGTCGCAATGGGCGGGGCCAATGGTGCGAGGAGCAGCAGGAACTGCGGCAGCGGGTGCTGCGGCGGGAGCCTTGACTGCAGGTGCAGGAGCCTTGTCCTTGTCAAGGCCGAGTTTTGCCATGACGAAATTCATCAGGTAGCAAAGCAGGCAAAGACCGATGATGACGGCCATCACCACGATAAGACCCGTGGCCTGGAATTCGGCGAGCTTGCCCAAGGTGAAGGTTTCTTTTTCGCCCTGGCAGACACCGGCAACGATTTCGCCGTTGCAGTATTCCTTGCCCAGGGTGGCCTTGGCAATGGGGAGAGCCTGATCAGAAGCCTCGTCCTTGACCTTGAGGGCAGTACGGGCGACCACAGACTGATCATAAGTCTTGTAAAGCACCTGGTATCCGCCACCGTGGGCTTCGACAATTTCGAAGACAGCGGAATCAGCACCAGGGGTAAGGTCAAGCTGAGCCTGGACCTTGGCAGCATCGGTCGGGGACATCAAGGCGATTTGCTCGTCAAAACGACCCTTAACCTTTGCAGGGATAGCAACCACAGTTTCTTGGGCGGCAGCGGGTGCTGCAACCTGGGAATCCGCGGTGTTCTGTTGCGTTTCGTTCATATTGGATTTTATCCATTCTTTTAGGTTTAAGTTTGATAAAAATCAACGATAGAAATGTAACTAAATCAAGGGAAAAGAGTACCTGGCCCACCGCAGATTATAGGCAAAAAACAGATATTTGCGCAAACAAAAAAGCACCCGCCTTAGACAGGTGCAGGTTTCCTTTACACTGTACGTAAAGAATTTTAGAGTTTCATGGTTCCCGAATCCAAACCGCGCACGGGAACGTAACGGACATTGCCAGCGCTGTCAAAGATCACCGCCACACCGGCCAGGAAGTTCAGCCAGTTCCTGGAGCCCATGGTATCGAAGTAACGCAGGTCCACCTTTTTCTGGGAGGCGTAAACCGTCAGGGGCAAGACCATCATGTCGTGGGAAACATAGAAGTTCACCTTTTGCAACTTGCTGCGGTTGTCCAAAATGTAGGTGGAAACAAATTCCTTGCTGCGAAGTTCAAGGTCGTAGAAACTGCCGTTGTAACCCTCCTTGTAGGCCCAACTGGTCAGTTGTTCGATAGAAGGGTCGCCCGCCTTGACAAACCAGTTCCCGTCGAGGCCGTCAAGAACCTCGGCATTTGCACCTTGGCCGGCTCCCGAGGCTATGCCTTCGCAGGTTTCCAGGGTGCGGGTGTAGCCGGAGTAGGCGAAATACATTCTGCCGGCGCCGGCAAACCTCGTGCCCACGCTCTTTGACTGGGCCTTTCCGTTATCGGTCAGATGGCCCTTGGATCCTGTTTCGTTCGTACGTTCGGCATGGCGGAGGACGAACACGACGGATTCGTCGTCGCCGAGGGACTTGTACACATCTTCTACCGCGGTAAAATCCATGATATCGTCGCTGGTAGCGGGGCGCCACTGTTTTTTGGAGGCGTCGTAAACGTAGCTCTTGTCCTTGTTGATGACACCCGGACGGATGGCCCCGTCGTACTTGGAGGTATCGGCACCGAGGCCCACCGTATCTTTTTCTATGTCGGTAGCGGCACGCCAGCGGCCAAGTTCTGCATCGCATGTAAAGCGGACCTTGGGAGCGCCTTCACAGGCGTAACTGCACGCAAAGAAACTGCTAAGGCTGTTGATCACCTGGGTGACCATGCCGTTATTCTGGGCGTTGCAGGCGGGG
Source organism: Fibrobacter sp. (assembly GCA_021443065.1). GTDB lineage: Bacteria > Fibrobacterota > Fibrobacteria > Fibrobacterales > Fibrobacteraceae > Fibrobacter. Next base: position 5,932 of record JABUUR010000372.1, on the reverse strand, counting down.
AACTGGTAATTGCCCGTCCAGAAGTCCCGGAGAATCGATTCGAAATCGGCAACCTCGCCCAGTTTCATACCTTCCAGATTGTTCCGTATGGTCTGGTAGGCGTTGCTCGTATCAAGGACCATGAGCCAGTCCGCAAGCCTTGCACGGGAACTCCAGTCGTCCCAGTTGCCGTTGCCCGCAATCTTTTGGCCTATGGAATCTGCCAGTGCAAGCATTTCGCGACCGGATCCGTTACGCTGCAACATCACGGAAACCGCAATGAGGGCGGCGCTGAACTCGTCGCCATCGAACATGCCGATACGGTCGGCAGTCTTGGACTTCGTTGCGGTAGTCTGGCCGCCAAAACCGCCAAAGCCACCAAAACCGCCGAAACCGCCCTGCGAAAAGGAGCCGTCGTTAAAGCCGCTTATCTTTATTCCGAAACTATATAAGACATCTTGCAGAGCCTTTTCCTTTACCGATCGAATGGGAGAGTTGTAACCGCTCTGGTCCACAAGTTTCATGGTGCGGATAGATTCGATATGGGTCAGCATATTCACGTTGACAGAATCGTGATCCGTGAGGTCCGTAATGTTACGCAAGGTGACCAGTTCCGAAGAAAGCCCACCCGTAAGTTCATTCTTGTAATAGCCGTTCACCTCCACACGAACATAGGGCGATACCAGGTCGAAGGCGTCAAAGGCATAGCTGCCGTTTCCAGAGGTAATGCAGGTCCTGTGGACGCGTTCCGAATCTGCAAGCCGCTTGAGGCTGTCCAGTTCCGTCACGGTGACAGATGTTCCATGGAGGAAGGGACCCTTTTCTGCAACGCCGGCAACTACCACACCTTGCCTGCGGTACACCATGACACCGGTGGAATCAAGCCCAAAGCCGCCTGCGGTAGAAACCAGGTCATCGGAGGCGCCCACAATCAGGGAGCCGTCCTTGCAGGAAACCCCCACGGTTTCCGCAACGTCCGAGCGCCATTCACCGCCTACGCAAAAATAGAGGACGTTTTCCTTGGCTACAAAAAATGTTTCACCTTCGTTCTTGGATTCGCACTTGGGCAACGACTTGACATCGGCGACTTCCGTAGTATCTTCTACCATAGGTTCATCGGAAATCACCACGTCGGGAACGCTAGAGGAACTGTTGGGTCTGGAATAGGAATTTCCGCTGCCAAAGTCCTCGTTAAAGTCATCGGGACCGCCTTGACTTTTGCCGCCATCGCAAGCTGCAAAAACGGCAGCCGCCGCCAAGGCGACTCCAACCCACATCAGTGGAAAAATGCATTTGCGCAAACAGTTCATACCCAGGACCATAATCGGTGAATATAAAAATAAAACCAGGGCCTGTTACAGCATGCTGCCCGTTTCAAGGAGCTTCTGGTGCATTTCAAAGGCCCGGTTGATGGCCATGGGCATGTGGATTCCCTTGGCATGTTTCAGGCTGTACTCCAGAAAGTCGCTGAGAGGTTCCTTGAAGTTGGGGTGGGCGCAGTTCTTGATAATCAGGCGGGCACGGTCTTCGGCTGCCAAGCCACGAAGGTCCGCAAGGCCCTGCTCCGTCACAAAAACCATGGTGTCATGATCCGGATGGTCCACATGGCTTACGTAGGGCACTACAGAACTGATGGTTCCGTTCTTTGCCACGGAGGGCGTCATGAAAAATCCCAAAAGACAATTGCGGGCAAAGTCCGCAGATCCGCCGATGCCGTTCATCATGGAAGACCCCGCCACCAGGGAACTGTTCACATTGCCGAAAATGTCCACTTCCAAGGCCGTGTTCATGGAGATGACGCCAATGCGCTTGATGACATCGGGGCTGTTGCTCACCTCCTGCTGACGGATTACAAGATGCTTTTTCCATTCTTCGGCGTTGGCGACGAACTCCCTTTGCGTGCTTTCGGAAAGGGTCAGGGCGGTGCCGGAGGCAATGCCCAACTTGCCGTTTTTCAGCAGGGGCAGTACAGCCTCCTGGATTACTTCGGTGTAAAGGTCTATCTGGTGGAGGCGATCGTCTGCGGCCATGGCGGAAAGCACCGCGTTCGCCACCTTGCCCACACCGCTCTGGTAGGCCAGCCCCTTCAAGAGGCGCCCGCGATTTTCCTCGTAGCGGATAAAGTCCAAGATCCGTTCGCCGATATTCTTCGAAATTTCATCCGGTTCCACAAAGGGCGTAACCTCGTCAAAGCGGGACTGTTCCACAATCGCCACGACCCTGTTGGGGTTCACCCGGGCAAAGCAGTCTCCGACACGGTCTCCGGCGGCATCGATAGCCAAGGCCTTTGCATGGGGCGGCAACTCAGGCAGCGCCACGTCGTGAATGCCTACGCAGGCATCCTCAAAGCGGGTGTTCAACTCCAGGATTACCTTTTCCGCAAACTCCAGAAAGGTAACGGAATTACCGCCCGATGTGGAAAGACATACCCGGCCGTCGGGCAGAATCTGGGTTACTTCGATAATTGCAACCGTGGGGCGGGGCAGCGCACCCGTACGAATCCAGTAGCCCATTTTACCCAGGTGAGCGTCGATATACTTGATGGAGCCACAATTAATAGCCTTGCGGAGGGCTGGATTGGACTGGTAAGGCATACGGAAGCCGACGGCATCGGCACGGGCCAACGCCCCGTCACAGGAATCCCCCGTAGAGGCACCCGAAAATAGGGTCACCTGAAAATGTTTACCTTGGGCATGGAGTCGCTCTGCACGGATAGCCAAGGCGGTAGGCACAACCTTGGGGTAACCGGCCAGCGTAAAGCCCGAAACACCCAGCACGTCGCCGTCGTTAATGAGGAGGGCAGCTTCTTCCGCGGTACACTTTTTATCTTCAATCCAGTTCATGATGCAACAAAATAATTATTTTGCGACCATGCTACACTTTGTCAAGTACAACATCATCGGCATCTTGAACACCGTCATTACCATGCTTACGGTCTGGGTTCTTCACCAGATGTTGGACTGGAACCTTGAACTTTCCAATTTCCTGGGATTCGTCGCGGGGGGGTGCAACAGCTACATCTGCAACCGCATCTGGAATTTCAAAAGCCATAACGACAAGAAATCCGAAATCCTGCGATTCCTTTTGGTGTTCATCTGCGCCTACGGTGTAAACCTGGGGGTTCTCGAAGGGTGCGTAAAGATTTTGGAGCAACCTTTCTGCGCCACCTTTGCAGAGCTCGTCTCCCGATTCATGAAACCCGGATTTTTCGCAAACATTGTGGCCAACGTGGTCTACGTCCTGGTGAGTTTCACCATGTACAAAAAACTGGTTTTTAAAAAAGCGGACAACGCCGCCTAGCAACAGTTCCCATACAAAAAACGTCCGCCAAAAGGCGGGCGTTTTTCATTTGCAATTTCCAGATTCTTACTTGAAGAAAGGAACAAGTTCCACGCGGCGGTTCTTGGCGCGGCCCTTCTTGCTCTTGTTGTCGGCAATGGGCTTTTCGGAGCCGAAACCGACGGCGCGGACGCGGTCAGAGGCGATGCCCTGCTGGATAAAGTAGTTCACCACAGCTTCGGCACGGTCCTGGGAAAGCTTCTTGTTGGTTTCTGCAGAACCGGTATTGTCGGTGTGACCCTGAACTTCCAGGTTGGCTTCTGGAATCTTGTTCATCAGTTTGACGATATCGTCCAGGGTACCGTAACTTTTCTTGGTAAGCTTGGCGGAATTGGTTTCGAAGGCGATGCCCTTCTTCAGCTGTTCCGGGTCTTCTTTCTTGTTGACAGGGCAGCCGTTCTTGTCGATCTTCACGCCGGCCAAGGTATTGGGGCACTTGTCCTGATAATCGGGAATACCGTCACGGTCGGAATCCATGAAGCAGCCTGTAGAGTCCACCGGAATGTTCTTCGGAGTATTGGGGCACTTGTCCATGCCATCGGGTACACCGTCCTTGTCTTCGTCCAAGGCACATCCCGTGGAATCTACGGGTACGCCGGGGAGAGTATTGGGGCACTTGTCCAGACCGTCGGGAACACCGTCCTTGTCAAAGTCAAGTGCGCAACCTGTTGCATCAACAGCAGTACCTTCCGGAGTGTTGGGGCACTTGTCCAGACCGTCGGGAACGCCATCCTTGTCGCCATCCAGCGGGCAGCCTTCGGAGTTGACCAGAATACCCGGCTTGGTGTTGGGGCACTTGTCCTGCAGATCGGGAACACCGTCCTGGTCGTAGTCGTCGTCGCAACCGCGTTCATCGACCTTGGCGCCTGCACGGGAATCGGGGCACAGGTCGATACCGTCGTAAACGCCATCCTTGTCGGTATCAAGGGGGCAGCCAATGGAGTCAACCGCTGCGCCATTGGGAGTGTTCATACACTTGTCAGAAGCATCGGGAATGCCATCCTTGTCGGCATCGGCAACACAACCGGTAGCATCGACTACGGCACCCGGCAAGGAATTGGGGCACTTGTCCAGGCTGTTGGGAACGCCGTCCTGGTCAAAGTCAGCCACACAGCCATCCTGGTCCACAGGAGTGCCGGGCTGGGAGTTGTCGCACTTGTCAATACCGTCGTAGACGCCATCCTGGTCGCTATCCATGGGGCAACCCGTAGTATCGATGACGGCACCCTTCGGAGTATTGGGGCACTTGTCCAGACCGTCCATCAGGCCGTCCTTGTCAGAGTCGATGGGGCAGCCCACGGAGTCAACCACGGCGCCTTCCGGAGTATGGGCGCACTGGTCCAGTTCGTCCTTTACGCCATCCTTGTCGGAATCCTTGTTCAACTTGCCACCGTAGCGCCAAGTGAGGATCGCCGTACCGGCGTAGTTGGGAGTGGGGACATAGCCGTAATGAACATTGCGGCCCTTGGAATCCGGATAGTGAATCTGGTAATCCTTGGCGGTCTTCAATTCCTCATCCCAGTCGAAGGTGAAGTTCTTCAAGGCGCGGATAGACACATCGAGACCTGCGGCAAAATCGATGTTGTAGGGCAGATGGAAACGAAGGCCCGGGGTCAGGCGGTTGGGGTCTTCCATAAAGGAGCGCTTGTAATAGTCGCCTTCCAGTCGGAATTCACCGGAAAATTCAACGAACGCCTCCATCCATTTGGCGGCAACAAGGTTCAGACCGGTACCGTAGGTCAGGGCGGAGGAACCTTCGTCGGCGTAGACGACACCAACGTTACTGTTCCAGATTAAGGGAATGCCCTTGTTGGTAAAGTTGAAGGTAAAGATCAGGCTTGCACCGATGTTCAGGTCGGCAGACGTGTAGGGGTAGGTAATGCCACCCACATCGCTCAAGTACCAGGAGTGACGGGGGCGCACACCCACAGAAACGTCACCGGTAGGCAGGTAGAGGTCTACAAGGGCGGCCATGGCGAACACGGAACTTTCGTCGCCAACGGGCCTGGCCTTCAACCACAGGTTCACGTCACCGCGGGAAGCCTTCATCAAGTCGTACGGTTCCATGCCGATGGTATTGGTGTAATCGTAGTACAGAGGCAGTGCCATACCGATGTCCAGGAAATCGGAAAGGCCGATGGCGGCATGCAGGTTGCCGGTAATGGTCCCGGCCCATTCGGAAATACCGACGGTCCTGCCATCGCGGCTAATTATACCGCCACGGGCAATGCTCCAGGAGTCCAGTTCGATATCACCACCGGTACCGACCTCGACACCCCAGGCACCCAGCGTATAGGCATTGTGCTGATGTATACCGGTACCCCCACCCATCAAACCGGACTGGGCAAAAGCCATTCCTCCGGCAAGTAAAGATAATGCAACAATTTTTTTCATCGTCTCTCCTTTGAAACAGGCCGCTTGCCGCTAGCATTTGAACTCTATGCTACACAAACCACCTCTTAAATCCGCGAAAAATGTAGCAATATATGAAATTGCCAAGGCAAACCTCCCTTCGACAACACCTAATAATTTGTACAAATTCACTGATTTTTCACTAGGGCTCCTCTAAAAATTGCTTTGCACTAAAGTGCATCCTGCTACGGCCAGGTCATGG
>JABUUR010000418.1 GCA_021443065.1 Fibrobacter sp. | reverse complement strand
CCGAATGACGCAGCGGGACACGAAGTGTCAAGCGCTAAGAAATGCTTCATCCCGGTCCCTGCGCCGGGATCTCCTTCCTTGCATCCCATATTCCAACTTGTAACGTCAAAATTCCCCCCCTGCGTATCATTTATCACACATCCAAACCCCCTGATAAACAAAACCACCCGTTTTTAGTCGCCCACAAGCCCTCTTTTGTAAATATAAAGTTATATTAGTAAGACAACGGTGTGCAAACCAGCACCCCGTCCTTTGTCGGTATTTTGGACACGGTAACGCTATGATAAAAAAACAAGGATTTACGCTAATCGAAGTATTGGTGGTTGTATCCATCATGGGCATTCTCTCCAGTGTCGGTGTGGTGAGCTTTGTTTCTGCCGTGGCCAACGCCCGCATCAAAGACTCCACCTTCAATACCAAAGCCTTTGTAGAGACCGTGGCCCAGGAGGCCAAGCGCGTAAACGAGACCTTGTGCCTTAAGAAAACGTCTGACACCAGGCTCACCGTGTACAAGGGGGAGTGTTCCTCCGCGGGCTCCGTGTTCAGCACCTTCGATATCGAAGCCCCCAGCAAGTTTGTCACAGGCGGGTGCCCCACAGGCGCAAGTACCAACTGGATAGCCTCCGGCACTGCCGAATTCAAACCGAAAATCGGTCTGAGTGCCGCCCCCAGCGAAGGTTGCATCATGGTCCGGTATGGCTCCGATTCCCGATACGGCGCAGTGGTCAAGCAAGAATCAAAAAACTTCCTTGAACCTTTGGTGAGTTACGACGGCTCCAGTTGGAGCGGCATCTAAGGTGTAAGGGGTGTGTGATTAGAGGCGCTATTAGAGGTGTTTATGTGTAAGATGCTAAAAAACAAGTCCGGCTTTGGCATCGTGGAGGTACTGGTCTCCGCGGTGGTTTTAGGTTTTTTGCTCACCGCCCTTTTGAACCTGCAGGGCGGCAACCGTGATACCCTGCTCAGGCTCCGTGGTCGCGACGGCGCCGTGGAGGTGGCCCAGTCCATTATCGATTCCTTGAACCGCAGCGGCCTTACCGCCCTGGGCAACGCCAACGACACCACACTCTACTTTTGCGACAGCGATTACGACTGCAGCTCTACCGATGCCTCGGGCGGAAAAAAGAACAACCCCAACCTCAAGACCTTTATGCAGCGCACCTGGGAGGGCCAGCCCGGCCTGGTCAAGAACACCATGACCGTAGACTATAGGGCCGTGGTGAACGTCTCGAAGGATTCCGACTACAGGTCCGAGGCCGAGTCCAATTTTGAAACCCTTAGGCACGTTTATGCAAAACAGGTAAACGTGTCCGTATTTTGGAAATTCAAGGGAACAGAACATTCCATCAACGTATCGGGGGTGGTAAAATGAAAAAAGGTTTCACCCTAATGGAATTGCTTGTCTACATGGCAATTGTAGGCATTGTCGTGTTGGTGGCGGGTCAGGCGTTCAGTGACTCCACCAAGTTCCGGGTGCGTACCCAGAACATGCTCAAGGCGGGTGAAGCCGCCAACGTGGCCGCCGAACTCATGAAAGAGGACGTGGCGCAGATGGGTGCTAAAAGTTACCTGGATGGCTCCTCGGGCAAGCTGGCGGTAGATGCCGACGTGTTTATGCCTGCCGCCGAAGGTACCACCGACAAGTCTTCTTTTAACCTGACGCAAAAACAGAACAACGGCAACCGTGCAGATTCCCTTACCATCCGTCGTATACGCTACGACAGCCATGGCGAAAAGGATGCTGTAGAAGAGGTAAGTTGGTATCTCGACGGGTCCACCCTTAAACGTTCCTGCAAGGCTGTCAGCGGTTCGGCCTCCAAGGAATGCCCCACGGGTTCTGCTGCCGCAGTCGATGTTGTGGAAAATGTTTCCGAGATGAAGATTGTTCCCGGTGTCCCCGACGAGCTGAATGCAAGCAACCCCTCCACAAAGTTGTTCCCCAGCACGGACGAAACTGTCGAAAAGTTCGGCCTGGTTTCTCGATTTGCAGAATCCGAGCTTGTAGGTGACCCCAGTAACGCAAAGACTGTGGAATATGGCCGTGTGGTCGTCTTGGGCGACGAGGCTTTCAACGGAATCGTGGCAAACGACGTTACCCTTTTCGGTTTTAGCACAAACTATGTTTTTGACGAAAAGACTGCCGTGCCTTCGACAGTCAAGGTAAACCAGGTGTTTGCCACCCATGTTGCCGGAATTACGGAATGGAAACAGTGTACGGCCATAGATTTTGTTGCCAATCAGGAATACGCATTGAAGTTTTCCATGGGCTATAACGCAGACTCTCGTAGCATATTTGTGCCGGGTAGGGATCATGCCGCAGTTGGCCTGCGCACCAAGGACGGTGAAAAAGTTAAAGGCGTCGAAGACTTTATGATTTATCCTCCGGCAGACGACGAGGGTGCTTCGGTGTCTCATGTGTTGCGTTTTGTACCCAAGACATCGGCAAGTGCCTGTGTGGCTTTTACCTTTGTGAACTATGCACCCCAAGGCAAGGAATTGAAAATTATTGTCAGCAAATTGGCTTTGTACAAGGCGGTCGGGGCAAACTACAAGTTTAATGATGGCGCATCGTTCCCCAATACGTTGGACGTTGTTAAAAAGGAGAACGTGAAGGCTTTTCAGGTTGACCTTGATGTCGTAAAAAATAAGGAAACCGCAAAAACAAAGTTTATAGTACCTGTCCCCAGCAATGGCGACAAGGAGGCTTTATGATGAACAAGAAAGGTGTTTCTTTGGTAACCGTGTTGCTGCTGATGCTGGTGGCGACCATTGCTGGCACTGCCACTTACAAGTGGCTCAGTTCCCACAACGTGTTAAGCCAAAGCCGAATGCTGCAGAGCGAGGCTTATTTGGCGGCCAAGGCCGGTATTGAAAATACCAGGAATTGGATGACTTATAACGGCAACGAAGTTGGCGACATGATTCGCCAATTCGAGAAAGGCAACGGAGCTCCCATCGTCCTTGACGACGCCTTGAAAGAACTTAATTCCAGCAAGCAACATTTTACCGTTAAATTGGTAGATGTGGATGTCGACGGGGCTAACTATAAGCTGAAAATAGTCTCTACCGGTGGTACCTTTATGGGCGGTAAACATAGCGAAGTGGCTGTGTTGAATGTTTCTGGCTTGTACAAGGTGGCTATTCCCAGCAACGAAAAAAAGAAAAAACCTGCTCCATACAACTACGCCTACTATGGCGGGTCGCTAAACAATACGCAGATAAGTGCTGTTTCTGCAGTGGTCAATGGTGATTTTACTCCGGCTCAGCCTAATATCTCTCAAGACCTTGTGATAACTGGGAATCTCAACGGAACTAGCGGTAAATCTACTTTTGGCTTGAATACTTGCGTAGGCGGCAAGATAGATGCAAGTACGGAATTTACCTTTACAAATCTCTATGTCGTTGGGGAGTATAATGTACGTACGAATCATGGAAATATTAACGGAAATGCCTATTTTGGCGGAAAACTTTCTCCTTCTGGAGAAGATGTGACGGTACTTGGGAACACCACCATCGATGGAACTTTTACTTGGGATGACAATGCTTCGAAAAAAATCCTGTTGAAAAAAGACTTGTGCCTGGGGGATAAGGCACTGCTTGATTTGAAAAGAAAAAATGGAGACAATTTGTTCTCTGTTTCCGGTAATGTTTACATACCTAACAAAAACCAGGTGAAAGTCTATCGCGAAGGAAACGATGCGAAGCATTACATCGAATTGGACAAGATATCGCAGGTGCAATCGGATCCGTCTGGCACTATTTATAACGATGCCCAGGGCTATTTAAACTATATGCTGATTCACTTTGGAGAAAGTGATGAATCCCAGCTGTACATAGAAGGGTTAAAGAACTACAAGGATAAAAAGTGGGTGTTGTCTGTTTGGCCCGATAGATCCGATTTAAGGGATTGTAAATCTGGCGATTATTATTGCATAGGGTTGGAACGTGACTCGTACGGGTATGTCTCTGGGCACCCTTTGTACAGTGCAGTTACGACCAAGGCTAATGAAAAAAACCTGAAAAAACCGACGGAAAAGCCAGATGACATGACCTGCGCCCAATCGGTAAAGGATTATTGTGACGATATTTGGCGGCCTCGTACATCAAGTGATCCAAAATGCCTAGATGATGATGGTCATATCAAGTACATCGTGGACGACCCCATTGTAAGTTCTTATGAATCCTTTGAAAAATATGCAAATAAGGGTTGTGCGAAGGATATTACCGTCTATGGTGAATCCAATAACAAGGCCTTTGTGGACCAGATGAATCAGTGCTATGAAGACATGAAGAACGAGACCAACGGCCAAAAGAAAGAGGATTTGTATAATGGCTTCCTGGTGGTCAAACTATCCAGCAAGGGTAACAATGGCCGAAACGGTACTTTGAAAGGTAAGTTTGTCATTATTTATGATTTCAAGTTGGAAGATGGTTTTAATGCGACGGATGAGAACACCGTGGTAATGGCCTACCTCAGAAAGGGTGGTAAAATTGCTGCAGAAAATAAGAAAATGAATTACTTTATTTTCACTGAAGAAGATGTGGAAGGTAGCGGCTCAATGACTATTGACGGCTCCTTCTTCTCGCCCTTGGATAAATGTACAAAGAATACCATTCCCGACTGGACCTTTAACTTTAATCAAACTGTTGTAGACGAACTCTTCTGGGCAGGCATTTTATGCTCTAACGATGGCACAACCTGCGATGGAAGCTCTTCGGAACCGGCAAGTTCCACGTCTTCCACATCTTCGGAAAGCTCTACGACAGATGCGTTTGATTCCTACCTCATTTCTGTGTCTCCCCAGCTGAATGTGTCCATCGAGTCGGAGTACAAGAACAATGAGGAATACAGCGGTAAGGAAACAGATTTGTCTCCCTCAGTCTTGGTTCTGCCCCGCGTCATCTACATGACAAAGGATCCTGTGGGCAAGCTGGAAGATTACTACAATCTGATTAACTTGAATGGAGCAAAAGAGGTCAAGACGTCGTCGAAGGTTTCTTGTAGCCCGTCCCTGCCTACGACGGGAGCCCTGTATACCGATGGAAATCCTCTGACCGAAGGGTTGCGTACCTGTAAATATTCCGCCGGTGGCACCTATGGAGATATTCCGTTCTATGTTTATGTAAAGGGGACCGCCTCGGAAACCCCCGTAGTGGCCTGGGATGATGACTTCAAGGAACTGGAACCCGGTTCGGCGGATGCCACCAAAAGCCAGGTTTCTGTTACATTGAACGTGCCTGTCGCATCCAACCAGCAGAAAATGTCTGTGGATGTTTTCGTAAGCAAGGTGCCGTCTGATTGGGAATCCTACATTACCAAGTCCAGTTTCGTGCAAGAACTCAAGAGCGACAACAATGGAAAAGTTTATCGCGTATCTTTTGATACCCAAGGACCCATGGAAATTTTCAAATATAACGTCACAGGTGCGACTTCCCTTTCAACGGGTTCCGTAGTTTATCAGCTGATCGAACCCTGCGACGGCTGCCAAATTGGTGCTCCCAATGTCATGAGAGTCTACATTTCCGGAAAGGTGGATGTGAATCGAAAAGGCCTGGCGGAGTACTGCACCAATGCCGGCGTAAACTGCGACGAGGTAAAGGTTAATGGCGTTGCCGTATCTACCTTGAAAGATCGCCCCGACTGCGATGTAAATGGAACATGGGTGTCGGCTACGGGCATAAACTGCAAAATCAAGGACCTTCAAAATCCCAATGACGGCTGGACCTGCTCCAATCTTACAACCGTAGGGCTGCAGCAGACTGGCACCAATGCAAACTGCGACGTCATTATACCTACCGAAAACAATACGGTAAGCGCTTCCGAAGATGGCACGAAGTCGTACACCTTGTACGCCAGCATCAAGAAAAAAGCCTACGACTTGACCGTCAAGATGATCGGGGCCTCCGAAGGCGGCGAAGAAGTCCATTTGCAGCAGTTCGATTCCGGGAAAAATGCCTGGGTAGATGTAAAGAGCGTGGATGGCGATGATTACCTGTCTTCCAACACCACAAAGACATTCTCTATTTATGCTGCAAATACATACAGGCTTTTGGAAAAGCCCGGCTCTGGCCGCTTCAGTTACTGGTCCTGCGTGTCGGGCGATGCTTGCTTTGGCGGGACACCCAGCGTAGAATCCATCAACATCACGCCTACAAGTTTCATGTCCGTAGAAGCCCACTTTAATAAGAAAGACAAGCATTGCTTCTACGATGATTTTACCGAGATGGATAAAAAATGTAAAAATGGCAAGCTCGACGACGAAAATTGCGTTGACAACTGTGGCTTAGGCAAGAACGACAATAGCTCCTGCGATGTCAAGGGGCTGGCCGAAAGCGGCAAGAACTGGATGCTGATGTACGGCAACAAACCCAACGGCGGTAACGGGCAGAGTGGAAACTTCGTGAACATCAGCAATGGAACTATTTCAAGACCTAATTATGGCTCCAATTGGGATGAATCGGAGCATGGTGGTTACGATGTGGAATGTAAGTTGACTTGCAAAACTGTAGAAGCGTCGGGCGCGCCAACACTTATCCTTAGCCGAGTGGAAGGCGGTAAGGACGGTCAAATGACATCAATCTTTACAACAGACGTATTGTACAAAGAAAAAAGCGAACAACATTTCAGAAAGGAGTCTGGCTTTATATTCCGTTCCAACTCCAATGCAACGCAGTATTTCTCTTTGACTATCTATGGAGAAAAGAAAACCAATTCCATTGAATCTAATATTGCTTGCACAAAAAGTAGAACGCTCTGTTCTGGCGCAAAAATTATAGCAAAGTTGTGCCAGGTGAACGGTTTGAAGGTCGCAAATCCCGACAACCAATGTGTTGCAAAGGAATTGACTGCCAGCGTTGAAAATGAGTTCTTCAAATATCTTAATCGTGAATGGATTTTAGGTGTTCCCCTGGTGTTGAACATGACCGTCAAAGAAACTACTGTTGATGTTCGTGTAAAACTGACTCGGTCTATAATAAAAACCGATGACGACTTGTATGCAAGTTTTGATTTGACGGATTCCAAGTTTAGCTTAGGCACCTTTAATGATAACTCTCATCAGTATGTGGGCTTTAAATTGGCTGCAAAGGAATTTACGTTGAAGGATCTGGGCTGGTACTCCGAAACCTACAAGGATGACGGGTGCTTCTCCAACCCCACACTGATGTGCAGTTTTGCCCAGAACTATGCCGACGGACGCGTGCCCATCAACCAAAACGTGTCGCCTTGGTATTCCACCAGTGCATTCTCGATGGGAGCGTATAAAGACTGTTCCATTGATTTCTTCTACAACGGTTGTGACAATAGCACATCCAGTAATAACTGCTCTGTCAGCAGCAAGGGGTTGTTCTATAAAAATGGCGAAAAACTGAATAATGACTCTGGAACGTATAACTTCTCCAAGGAAGGTCTTCATGGTTATTATGAAACCGATAATAACTATATGGTTTCCCAGTCAGGTTATGCCTACGATGCCAAGGTGCAGATGAACTGCGATGGTGCAAATGTAACAATTCCGTCTTCGCTATATAATCCCACGTCATGCGGCGAATTCTATGTAGGCGAAACTGAACCCTGCAGCGAAAACATTGAACTTGTAAGTTCTTCGCAATACTGTAGTAGTGGCACTTGCACCATCGATCTTGGCTCCAGCAAGAACCTGAGAGATGCCGCGGTAAACCTTACCTTCGAAGATTACGCCATGTCAGGGACTGTTTCCTTCATGGATGAACGAAACAACGAAAGTGAAATTACTACGATTTCGTCTTCAACACAAAGGATCGAACTTTCTTCTGTGAAGAATTCTTCCTTTGACCCGCAGTTGGTCCGCTACATTGTGGTGCGACCCAATTCCGGTGCCTCCGTGACAGTCAAGTATGCAAATAGCGCCTGCCCCAATGCTCTGAATATTTCTGGCTGCAACGCCAGTTACGACGGGTCAAAGTGGTGGACTTTTACCGCTAGCGTCAATGCGGGCGACCAATGCCGTGTTGAATCTGTTTCTGACGGTGGTGCAAATACGTCTAGTGCCGTTAATGCAACAGGGTGGGAAGATTGTGCCACGGGCCTTAATCGAAAGGTCGATGACCCCATATCCAACCTTACCGCAGGCACGTACAAGTTTAAATACAGCATCCGCAAAGGTACCGACGATTCTAAGATTGAAACCTGCTACGCAGGGCCAGTTGATGTTCGTGAAATGACTGCAAATTGCTGGGTTTCCAATGCCACCGCCGTGGCGGGCACTGTCCCCACATTCAACTATGGATTTAGTAATTGCCCCAGCGGCAGCTTTACGTACACCGTCGAAGTCGGCGACCAAAAGCACACTGTTAATGCGGCAAGCTGCCGTTCTGATGAAAGCTGGGCACCGCAAA
>JABUUR010000472.1 GCA_021443065.1 Fibrobacter sp. | reverse complement strand
GCTAAGAAATGCTTCATCCCGGCCTAAGCCTGCCCCGGGCTTGACCCGGGGAGCCGGGACCTGCATGCTGTCTCCCTGGAGGGAGGAACGACCGATAGGGTCCAAAGCAGATATACCTTCGAAAAGTCTTGCGAAACTTGACTTTTCGAGGGGTTCCAAGGGTCCCCCCCCTGCGTCATTAAAATCAAAAAGCCCCACCTCATGGCGGGACTTTTTTAAAAAACTCGAAAGTTCTTTTTTAGTTACAGATCTTCCATGGCTTCCTTGTATTCGTCCACCGTGGCGATATACTCGTCGATCATGTCTTCCTTGGAATCCAGGTAGGACAAAATCTGCTCCAGATGCTCCTTCTGGAATACAGCCTTAAGCTGACGCGACGCGTGACCGCGATATCCCCATTCCTTGAGAATCTCGTCGGTAACGACAAAAGAATCGTTCATGGAAACAAAGCGCATGGGTCCATAGACAGCCCAGTTGTGTTCCATCTGCATGCATTCCGGTTCCTGAAGTTCGGGATTAGCCATAAAGCGCTGGATATGGCGGGTGCGTACATCCTTGATCTTGTCGATACGCATGTAGCCCATGATCAGGTACTTGTTGCGCAACTCGGAGTCGCTCAAGCCTTCGTAGCGGGTGCCGAACAAAATGTAGCGGCTCTTCGCCTTGAGAATGGAATTCACGGTCTTCACGTTGTAGCAACTCATGAGACCATAGGTGCTGGTTTCGTAGTTGGGTTCGTAAAGAAAGCCCTTGCCGTTTTCGTTCAACTGATCGCGTACAGGCATTTCGGACTGATGGCTAGTTTCTACATAGAGCAAGGTACCTGCGGTGTTGCCGCGGTAGTCCTGCCAACCATCAAGATTAATCTGAGTCTTTGGCATTTGTTACTTCCACACAAATAAGTTAAACCTTGACAACCCCGAACCACCGCCCGGAGTCGCCCCTATATATAATTTCCAAAAGCGGACCGATAATCGGTTCGTTATTGATTACGCCATAAAAATTACAATTTACTCACTAAAAAGTCAACGACTCTGCAGAAATATCTTTCATTCCAAAGAGAAAAGCGCCTTTTTCGAAGAATTTCGCCGTATCTGTGGTCAAAAAATTGCATTTTCCATTCTTTGTAAGTCGATTTTCAATCTCAGGATGGCGGTTCAGGTAGTCCACGGTTTTAGAGGCCACAATGTTCCCTTGGAAAACTAGACGGATTTTTTCGGGCACGGACCTGCGTATGGACTTTTCCAAAAGAGGGTAGTGGGTGCAAGCCAAGAGGATCGTATCGATTTCGGGATCCTCCTGAAGCAAAGCAGACACTTCTTTTTGAACAAAGTAATCTGCACCCTGGGATTCGCTTTCGCCATATTCCACCAGGGGCACCCACATGGGGCAGGCATGCTGGGTCACCTTCAGTTCCGGGTAAAAATGGTTGATTTCAATCAGATAACTTCCAGAAGACACCGTCCCCGCCGTAGCAAAAATCCCGATATGTCCGGACTTGCTAAAAGACCCGACTTCCTCTGCCGTAGGGCGTATAATGCCCAGCACCCGACGGTCCGGGAACTCGAAAGGAAGAACCTGCTGTTGAATGCTGCGAAGCGCCCTGGCCGAGGCGGTATTGCAGGCCAGGATCACCAGGGGGCAGCCCCTGGAGAACAGCTCACGAACACACTGCAAAGTATAGCGATAGATGGTCTCGTAACTTCGAGATCCGTAAGGGGCGCGAGCGTTGTCGCCCAGGTACAGGTAGTCGTACTCGGGGAGGGCCTTTTGCAAGTCCCTCAAAATAGTCATGCCGCCGAATCCGGAGTCGAAGACGCCTATCATCTACCTTACGCCTTCCTTGGCTTCCACCATCCTTTCGCGGACTATGTGGGCAAGGTCCCGCTTGGGGTCCAACTGAGGGTTTTCCTTAAGCATGGCGGCAACGTCCACCGGGTCAAGGATCTTCACGTTCACCTTGCAGGGGGAAGAATTCTTGCGAGCCTCCCACACATCGGCAGAACCCGTAATCACCAGGGGCAATATGATTCCGTTGGATTCGTGGGCAAAACGGAAGGCACCACTCTTGAAGGGGCCGATTTTTCCGTCCTTGCTGCGAGTTCCCTCCGGGAAAATAAACACGCGGGGGGCAGAACCGCGTTCAGCAATGGCCGCACGAATACCCGCAGCGGCACCACCCTTTTTACGGTCCACCAGAATGCAGCCGATGCGGTGCATCCAGAAATTCAAAAAAGGAATGTTCCCCAGGGATTTCTTCGCCACAAAGCCGATGGTCTTCTGGATCGAAAGAAAAACGATAGGGATATCCGCAAAGGAGCTGTGATTGCCCACCACAAACACCGGGCGACTCCAGTCCACCTTGCCCAGGACCGCCTGATTCTCGATAGACAAGTCCACCCGCAGCATCTTCATGCAAAAGCCCGCAAAGAACTGGATTCGGTCATCCACCCAGGCGTTGAATTTTTCACGGCCATTGCGCAGCAGACTAAAGGGCACCCGCAGCATCTGGAAACACATGTATCCCAGAACCACGACGACCACGTAGATTCTAAAAATAATCAGCGGCATATAAAATTCCGAATAAGGTTTTTCTTTTGGAAGGAACCGAGACCTTCGCAACTTGCGAAGCCTGCCCTTCCAGTATCTCTGTTTGCAATATAGCAAAACCAAAAATGATTCCGCACGGGTGACTCCCACATAATACAGTCTCCGTTCCTCCTCCATTTGGCGTTTGCGCTGGATTCGGGTGCCGGTACATTCTCCCGGCGTCAAGTTCTCCGCCATCCCTGCATAGTAGACCACAGCGTACTGCAGCCCCTTGGAGGCATGGACCGTTTCCACGTGCACTCCGTTTTCCACGACAGCCTCCACCGACTCCCCCGAATCGCTTTCGGCAATCCCCACGCTATCGCCGAACACCGGAATGCCGTAATCCCGAAGAGCGGTCTCGTAATAAAGGCGCTGGCGGTTATACCGCACCAGAATGGCAAAGTTCTTCCATTCCAGGTCGTAGGAAAGGCGCAACTCCTTCATGGAGCACACCACCTTCTGCATTTCCTCCACCGGGTTGTCCGACACCCACACCTGGGGCCTGCGATTTTCCCGGTAGATTGGGTTTCCACCCGAGCCCTTGGGATTTCCGGCCCTGAGCACCTTTCTCAAATGGACAGGCTTGTCGGTAAAGATTCCATTGGCCAAGTGGAGAATATTGGGCACCGAGCGATAATTCCATTCCAGGCGGATCAGCGTGCTCTGCCTAAAATCCTGACAGAAACGGTTGATATTTCCGATGTCCGCCCCACGAAACCCGTAAATCGCCTGGTCGTCATCCCCCACCACAAAAAGTTGTTTGCGGTCGCCAAGAATATTTTTCACCAGGCGGTACTGGGTGGGATTAATATCCTGATATTCATCCACCAAAATCTCGTGCCACATCTCCTGAAAAAACCGGCGGGCCTCCTCAAAACTTTCAAGCAGACGAATGGCCATGTAAATCAGGTCTTCAAACACGACCTGCCCCGAATCCAGTACCTCCTGTTGCAAAGGGGCAAGTTTTGCAAGCATGCCCGCGCTGTAGCCGTCGGCAAAAAGATTTTCCCTGGAGAGTTTCTTTTTCTTCAAGTTCAATTTCGAAAGTTTCTGAAGAAAATCCCGGTTGGCGGCCTCCGCGGGGACTGGCATTTTCTTAAAGCCCAGCATCTCGTATGCATACCGTTCCCCTCGCAAGCCGTCTGCACCCCCTCCGCAGGGGACCTTGCACTTCAACATGTACAAGGCCAAAGAATGAAAGGTACACAGCCGCACCCCCGCATTAGGGAAAAGGCTCTGCACACGTTCCCGCATTTCCGCAGCAGCCTTGGCAGTAAAAGTCAATGCCAGGATTTTTTCGGGCTTTACACCGCAAAGGATCCTGTACTGGATCCGCTTGGTAAGCACAGAAGTCTTGCCGGAGCCCGCCCCTGCCAAGATCAAAAGTTGACAACCTGTTTCGTGGTCATGCAAAACAGCGGCACGTTGGTCTGCATTCAGTCCAGCCAAGATGCTTTGCGCATCCATAGTTCCTCGTTTTGGAATGGGGCGATATCCTGCAAGCTCGGTTCACAACAGGCCCGCCACCAGAATCTAAAAAAGGAAGGCTTTACGCGTCCTTACCATTAGCGTCGTCTGTTCCAAGGCCTTGAGCGACCGCCTTTACCCTCGGCGAACCGCCGTCAAGTAAAAACACAAAGGCTCCGAACAGACTAATCACAAGGCTTACAAAGTAGGCCAAAAGTTGGATAACTACAGATTCCAGGCTTGCAACGCCGGCCTTTGCAAACAAGGACTGCGCAAGCAATTCCCTGGGGCCAAATCCGCCAATGGAAATAGGCAGGGCACTGATGATTGCCACCAGGGGAATGTAGTAGAAATACCAGGATATAGAAAGATCAACGCCCAGGGCCATGCCACAGAAAAAGTGGACAAAAATGCGAAGGGACTGGGTCACGGCCGAAAGGCAGCTGATGCAAATCCAGAGTTTCAGGGAGCGGAACTGCTGGAAACGCTTGAACATATTGATCAGTCTCACGTTGATCTTTTCGGGCAAAAGCTTTGCCATCAGCCTGCAAACCAAATTGCCCAGGCGACGGCTGAACAAAGAAGCGAACAACGTGCAAAAGCCTACAAAAATCCAAACGGAAGGCCACATCAAGGCACGCTGCTCTGAATCGTGCATAAAGAACAACAGGCCCATGCCTAGTGCAAACAAAGTAATAAAGAACAATCCGAACAACCTGTCGAAGAAAGTCGCCGTAAAACCAGCACCCACAGAATCCTGCCCGCCCTGCACACGGATGTCATAAATCTTCTTGGCATCGCCCCCCACGTTACCCGGCATAAAATTGTTAAAGAACAAACCCACGTGGTAAAGTTTCAGCAGGCGACCGTAAGACAAGTGCACATCCTGCCTTTCCAGAAGCAACTTCCACTGCATGCAGGCGGTAAAGTTTGAAACCGTAAGGCAAAGCAAGGCAAGCACCAAAGGCAGCACGCTTTTGCCTGTAAACAGTTCGTACAGGTCTTCGATGTTCCAGTCCGGCGCCATCACGATGTTGCGGTACACGAAATAAGCCGGAATCAAGGTCACCGCCAACTTCAGGCAAAACACCAGGAATGATTTCAACCGGCTATTCATTGGCAACCTGATCCACCTGATGTTCAATCACGGCATCTTGCAAAAGGTTCGCAGTCAGTTCCGCGGCGGTGTCCCAGCGGAACTCGTCGGAGTAAGACCTGGCCTCTTCTTCGAGGCGTGTGCGCAGGTCGTCGTCGCTGTAGACACGGTCCATTTCAAAGGCGCAGGCCACCTTGTCCCCCGCAGGAAACAGCAAACCCGTTTCGCCATTGCGTACGCTATCCCTAAGGCCAGGCACGTCGCAAGCCACCGTAGTCGTCCCCAGTTTAGCGGCTTCTACCACAGTCAGTCCCCAGCCTTCCTTGAAACTTGTCTGCAAAAGGGCAACGGCATTCTTAAGCAAAGCGCGTTTCCTTGCCGTAGACACATAACCCGTCAAGACCACTCGTTCCTTAAGGCCGTGTGTTTCAAGCCAGGCAGGAATATCCTTCAGCAAAGGGCCATCGCCCGCCACCACCAGTTTTACGTCCTGATGCTTCCTTGCAAATTCTTCAAAGGCTTCCAGCGCAGTCCAGATTCCCTTGTAACGGTGCACCCGAGAAAGCCACAGGAAATAGGGGGCGTCAATATCCGATCCTTCCAGGGCGTCCGCCCCGTTTTCATCGGTACAATCATCAGAGCCGTTATAAATCACAGCCACACGGTCTTCGTCCACGCCAAGTTCGCAGAGTTCCCGTTTTGTACTGGGGCTTACCACAATGAAGGGTTCCTTGCGATAGAACCACGGGATGATCCGTTCAAAAAGCCACACCCCGAATGCCACAGGGAAAAAGGCTTCGTGAAAAATGGAAGACCGCCACAAATGATGCATCTGGACCACCACGGGCTTTTTCTGCAACAAGGGCGTAAACAGAGGCAGTTTGTTCAAGTCTTCCAGCACCACGTCAAAATTGAATTCCCTGTCCAGTTTGCGGATGTTCACGGCCACCGTCAGTTGGAACAGCAAATCAGACCCCTTGCGAACCACCTGAATCCCGTCTACAACTTCGCGTTCCCTGGCACCGGAAAAGCTCGTGGTCAGCAAGACAACCTGATGGCCCATTTGGACTATCAATGAGAAAATCCGATGAAGGTGCTTTTCGGCGCCGCCGGCGGCAGGGTGCAAACGATCTCTATAATTGACTACAAGAATTTTCAAGACTTACGACTTAGGGCTTACGACCCAAGACCCCAATGCAAAGCTGTGTGTAATGCATAACCGGATGTGTAGCCAAGGAATCCAGGATTCGATCCTTGAACTTTTGATAGGCAGTCCCCTGAAGGGGGTACTTGGGCAACTCCACGCCCACCTTAAAGCCCACTTCGCGAAGCATGCGGTAGTAAAGGTTGGGGCGCATCCAGTCGCCGTATGCGTAAACGTTTTCAAAACCCGCGTCGTTCATCAGCTTTTTGAGTTGCGGCATGGTAAACTGCTTTTCCCAGCCGGCAAACCACTTGTCCATGGCAATCAAGATATGCTTGATCACGGTGTAGGGGTGAACGGTCTGGGGTACATCGCAAAGGCAATGTCCGCCCTGCCTTAGAATGCGGAAGTTTTCTTTAAGGAGTGGCAGTGAATCCTTGAAATGTTCTGCAAGGCCCTGATGAAAAACCAGGTCAAAGGTGTTGTCGGGGAACGGAGCCTTGAAAGCGTCTCCACGAACCAAATGCAAATTGGAAAGGCCTTCCTTCTCGCGAAGGGAGTTCACGATCTTCAAACTGTTGTCAGCGAAATCCAGCACGTAGACTTCGGCACCAAGGCGGGCCAGCTCAGCGCTGTCGCGGCCGGTACCTGCCCCTACTTCAAGAATTTTCATGCCCTCCAACTTAAAATTCTTCTTGATAGCCTCCAAAACCGACGGAGACGAAGGATACACCTTGTCCATGTCGTTCTTTTTTTGCCAAAACTTGTTCCAAACGGACTGATCGGGTTCTTTAATTGACATAACGGCAGAAAATATATGAAAAAAGAACGGGATAGGAGAAAGAAACCAAATGCAATGCCCATAGATTTGATCAATCCTGCCAAAAAAAATGCCTAAAAATGGGCACGTCACTTGTAATAAATTTTAGACAATAAAGTCATAATTTTAAGAATTTTATATATTTTATGACAAAATCTATTCTAGAGTCACTGAATCTTGACACAATCGCTTATGAATTTCGATAAAAAACAAAAAACGGGAACTTTTATGCCATTACTTTTCAAAATTTTACACTATTGGCACGCAACTTGCTTTAAAAAATGCGATATTAAGGAAGTAAGGTTTTAAAATGCATATCGATTCTACAGACACCACCCTCAAGCGTTACTTAGAAGACATTCGTCGCACCGCCCCCCTCTCTCGCGAAGAAGAACAGATTCTTTTCCAGAAAGCCAAAGAAGGCGACAAGATCGCCCGTAAAAAACTTATTTCTGCAAACATGCGATTCGTTTTGAAGGTCGCCATCCAGTACCGCGGTTGCCCCATTCCCCTGCCGGACTTGGTCAGCGAAGGCGCCATGGGTCTGGTCCGCGCCATCGAATCCTTCGAACACACCCGCGGCCTCAAGTTCATTTCTTACGGTGTCTGGTGGATCAAGGCTTACATTACCCGCGCCATCAACGAACAGGGCAACCTGATTCGCCTTCCCGCAAACCAGCACCTCCGCGTGCGCAAGGCTTTGCACGAACAGTCCCGTGGTAAAGAAATCAACGAAGAGATTCGCGAACTCATCCAGATTGGCCAGCGGGGCGTTTCCTTCGACAGTCCCCTCAAAGCCGACTCCAAGGCGACATACGCCGAAGTCCTCCCCGACGGCGGAGCCTCCAATCCCGAAGCCGAGTCCGAAATACAGAGCGTCGAAGCCCTGGCCCGCGACCTTATGGAACAGCTGCCCGAACGCGAAGCCAAGGTCATTACCGGCATTTTCGGCATCAACCAGGAAGCACCCCAGACCCTTCGTGAAGTGGGCGAATCCATGAACATTTCCCATGAGCGCGTCCGTCAGTTGCGCGACCAGGCTTTACGCCGTATCCGCAAATACAACAGCAAGGAATTCCTCCAGGAAAAGAAAGACGCATTCCTCGCTGCAATAAACAAATAATGATGCAAGGGGCTATGCCCCCCCCCCCCACTGAGAGTCCTCCCAGTTGGTGATTGTCATCCCGGGCTTGACCCGGGATCTTTTTTCATACCCCCCGGCAGACGGATTTGTCCGTCTGCGTTTCTTACTGGTGCAGAAGGAATGATGCAAGGGGCTACGCCCCCCCCCCTCCACTGAGAATCCTCCCAATTGGTGATTGTCATCCCGGGCTTGACCCGGGATCCCCGTCCCGCATCGTCATCCCGGGCTTGACCCGG
>JABUUR010000279.1 GCA_021443065.1 Fibrobacter sp. | reverse complement strand
AGAAAATCCCGGTCGGCGTTTCTACTTGTCGGTGGATACGGTCAAGTCCAAGGTCGCAGCCCAGGCAATGTCACTGGGAGCCCATATCATCAACGACATCAGCGCCCTCACCATGGATCCGGATATGGCACAGACCGTTGCCGATACAGGAGCATCCGTGGTGCTGAACCACATTCGCGGCAATTTCGGCACCATGCAGCAGGACTTCGAGCCCTATGTAAATGTGGTAAAGGAAGTCCATGACGAACTGATGAATCAAGTGCTAAAGTTGCAGGCTCTTAAGGTGGACCCCCAAAAAATCTGCATCGATCCAGGCATCGGTTTTGGAAAGACAGCCAAAGACAACGTGGTATTGATGAAATCCATAGAAGATTTTCTGGACGAAGGTTACCCTATTCTAATCGGCACTTCCCGAAAGTCCTACTTTTCAAAGATCAAGGGTCTGGAAAATAGCGACAGACTTTCACCTACCGTAACAGCAGGCGTTGTGGCCGCCTTGGGCGGGGCCAGCTGCCTTCGTGTACACGATGTCAAGGAAGCTCACGAATCCATGCTATACCTGGAGGCCATGAACAATGTCTCTGATTAAATTATTCGGTGTTATAGATTTTCGCGTGGCAGATATCCTCGATATTTTGCTGATATCCATAATCATCTATTATGTCTTTTTACTTTTCCGGGGAACCCGAGCGGCCCAGATGATTTTTGGTGGCTTGCTGTTGATGCTGGCATGGATTATAGCCAAGGCTTGGGGACTGCACACCATCACTTGGCTTATAAGCAACTTTTCCACTTTGGGAATTGTCGCTGTGGTCATTCTATTTCAGCCCGAAATTCGAAGCGCGTTGACAAAAATAGGTCAAACAGCCAGCAAGCTGGACATTCACAGCATGTTTTTCCATTCGAGCGGTCTGGACGAAATTACAAAGACTATTTCTGCCGCTGTACAGGACTTGGCCAAGACAAAGACCGGTGCATTGATTGTGCTTGAAAAACGGGTGGGACTCAAGAACTACGCCGACACCGGAGAAATTCTGGACGCACGAATCAGTACGCGCCTTTTGAAAGCATTGTTTTTTACGAATTCCGCGCTCCATGACGGTGCCGTAATCTTGAACAGTAGGCGAATTGTGGCAGCGGGCTGTATTTTGCCCATGCCCACGGGCAATGCCGAAAAAGAGGCCGGCTACGGCATGCGACACAGGGCGGCAAAAGCCCTGGCTTCGGAATGCGACGCACTGGTCATCGTGGTTTCCGAAGAAACAGGCTACATTTCCATAGCCTACAGAAACACCCTACGTCGAAACATCAGTGTACAGGAACTAAAGCAAGAAATCATCCGTCATTGGGGTGAACTTTTCAACGATGTTCGCGAAACAGAAAAGGCCGTCGCAACCCCTGCCGAGTAGTACGGTTTATCCCAGAGGACTTTATGAGCAATCCGCAGAATGATCCAAACCCGCAAGAAAATCAAGACAATCAAAATAGTCAACGCAATCAAGAAATTCAAAAGAAAAAACGCAACAAGAAGAACGTGACCGTCCTCGTTCTTATGTTCCTGCTTTTGGTTTGCCTATTCATTGCGCAATGCCACCTGGACCAGATCAAGCATGACGCTCTGGCACAGGAACAGGAAAACGCTCTTGAAATTGAACGTCGCCACACCCTGGATAGCCTGCTGCAGGCAGAAAAGAGAAGGGCGGACAGTCTCCGCATAGCAGATTCCTTGGCGGCGTTGATGGCGGACACCACCACCGTCGATACCATCCCCGCGGTAGACACGACTCCGGCTAGCGTCAAGCCACGGGTAAACCGCGACAGCATCCGTCATGTCCGTGATAGCATCAAGCATGTGAATGACAGTCTCCTAGCTATTCAAGATTCCATAGACAAGGCGAACAAGGCTGTTGCCGACAGCATTGCCGCAGCAGAAAAGGCAAAAGCCGAAGAAGCCGAAAGAAAACGTATTCAAGACAGCATCCGCAATTCGGACAAGGTGCCCCCCACCGCCGAAATTACGCCCCCGGCAGGGCGTTACTTCGACCCTATCAAGTTGAAGGTCAAGTGCGACGAAATCAAGTGCAAGACCTACCTTTCCATCGGTGACACCAACAACCCCGTGGAAGCGGGAAAGGCCGTTGATTACAACAAGACCGGTAGTGTCTACTACCTTGCAGAAGATTCCGTAGGTAACCGCTCCCCTTGGGAAGAGGCAAAGTATGACATGGCCAGCGACAACAAGTGCGGAAAGAATTCCTACCCCGTTCCCGTGAACGGCAGGGAGGTTTGCGTCGATGCTTATGAATACCCCAACAAGGCCGACGAAAACCCCAAGGACATGGTAAGCCAAGAAGAGGCCGTAGCCCTTTGCGCCAAGGAAGGCAAGCATCTCTGCTCCATAGAGGAATGGCAGGCCGCCTGCCGCGGTAAGGACAACCTCAAGTACTCTTACGGCGATAACTACAGGCAGAACAAGTGCAACACCAATACAAAAACAGTAAAACGCAGCGGCCGTAAGGACCAGTGCCGCAGTTGGTGGGGCATGTACGACATGAACGGCAATCTGTGGGAATGGACTTCCAGTGCAAGCAAGGACCACCCCAACATGTTCCTGGTGGCCGGCGGAGCCTGGAATACAAACAACGCAAGCAAGTGCACAGAAAGCAAATTCAGTTTCTACCCCCAGAACCAATACCCCTCCGTGGGCTTCCGCTGCTGTCGTTAATCCTCTAACAGCCCGAATTTAGGCTGTTAGATACAAATGTTTTACATGAAATTTTACATTTGCCAAAGCAAAAATATCTATTTTATTGACTATGAAAAAAATCATCACATTCTCTGCAATTGCTATTTCTTCCCTGATGTTCACCGCATGTGACAATGCACCCGTCGAATTCTCCGGTTGCTGGCAGGGTGAAGCCAGCATGATTTTCGAAGTCATCGACAACAAGGATTCCAGTTACACCATCAGGAATATCAACGGTGACTTGAGCGCCTCCGTTGTCGACGGCAAACTCTGCGGAAAGAATACTCTTGACATGCCCTACTGCATGGGTGTCAAGGGTGACTCCGCCTACTACGAGTTCGGCGGCATCACCACCGGTTACAAGCGTATTTCCAGGCAGGAATACAATAGACTTTTCGAAAGTCAGAAAGCAAGCGTTAACGCAACCCAAGAAACCATCCAGGATTAAGGGTTCCTAACTGTTCTTGCAGCCAGTTTTGCCGTCCTGTTGTTGAAACATGGTTGATGAAGCCAGGTTTTCATTTGCTCCAAACAAAAAGTCTCGGTGAATCACCGGGATTTTTTTTATTTAGCTTCGTTCATTACCTCGAGAACAAGTTTTTCTACAAGGGCCTGGCTGGGGGCGCCGCTCCACACCCGCTTGATATAGCCGTTCTGGTCCAAAAGCATCAAGGTGGGCACCGCACGAATGCCGTAACGCCGCCAGAGATCCTGGGATGCGTCCCGGTAGAGCGGATAGGGAGACTTGTGCTTCCCGTTGTAGAAATTGTTGAGGGTATTCACGTCTTCATTTGAAATGCCAATGACTTCCAGCCCCTGTGCGGAATACTTGCTGTACACATTGGCAAGGACAGGCAAGGTCTTACGGCAAGGGCCGCACCAGGTTGCCCAGAAGTCCAGCAGCGTAGCCTTGGGCTTTGCCTGCCGCTTTTCGCCGTTCTGGTAAAAATTGGCCTTGAATTCCGCAATCTTGCTACCGATGGCGGAGCCCGTCAAACTGCTGATGTCATCGGGCCGGTCCGTCAGTTTTACGGTCATTGTAATTTTCTTTGCGTCACGAAGAACATCCAGTTTGATGCTTTGTCCGCTCTTTCCCTTGGAAACCGCATCCTGAATCTGGCTCATTTCAGAAAGTACCGCCCCCTGCACACCGATGATTTGATCCTCGGCCTGAATGCCTGCGTTAAAGCATCCGGAATTGGGATGGACGCCTTTCACCACAAGGGAAAGATGGTTTTCGTAGGTAGTTTTTTTAAAGGTAAGGCCCAGCCATGGAACCGCACTTGAAAAACTTGCGGCAAAGGCGATAAGCAACGCAGTCAACTTAAGGTGTTTCATATTCTAGAAGAAAAGGACTCCGATATTGAAATGGGCAAGGATGTTGGTTTCGCGATGGAGAAATTCATCTTTACTGTCTTCGACGATTCCGTCGCCAAACATGTAGCCTATGCCGATTTCCAGTCGGCAAAGAAAGTTGGCCTTGGACACGGGCACAAAGTCACGGCCATAGCCAATGGAAACCTTGGGCGAGACATCTATTTCATCGAAATTCTTGACAAACACACCGGATAGGCCAAGGTGCAAAAAATCGTCCATGCTAAATTCCATCATGGACCCGCCAAAGAAAAATCGGTAATCCACACCGGCTTCGTAAACCCCGCCTATGAAAAGTCCACTGGCGGACAAGCCCACGGAATGATGCTTTGCCATGCGGAATTCGACCTGAAGGTTGATGCCTACGTCTACAGAACGCAGGTAGTATCCGATATCCACGGCCCCGCCGTAAAACCACGAGGGAATTTCGCGGGAAGCTCCCGCCTTGGTTTCGCCGTTATCGATAAAGAAACCCGCCCAGGACATGGAGGCCACAAGAGCCACAAGAGTTAGAATTTTTTTCATGGCTAAAGGACCTTGGTTTGCTTGGGGTTGCGGTCGTCGTATTCAGAAAGGGTTCTGTAACCTTCCTCTTCAAGGGCCACAATCAGTTCCTTACGCATGGCGTGGGCAGCCATCCAACGGAAGGCGACCACGGAATAGCATTGTACCGCGTCTACCCCCAGTTTAATCAAATCGTATATCTTGAATCCGTGGTCGATACCGCCGCAGGCGATGACGCTCATCTGGGGGTAATGTTCACGAATGTATTTTACGTTCCAAAGCATGTTTTCGTAAAGAGGACGACCCGACATGCCTCCGCAGTCTCCATCGGCACGCAGTGGTGTCAGGTCCTCGAATTTCGTCTGGACCGGCAGTTCGCTGATTTTCTTGGTGGGGTAAGTGTTGCCCACCACAACGCCGTTTACGCCGCAGCGAACCAGCATGTCCATGATGTTTACCAAATGACGTTCGGAAAGGTCCGGACTGATTTTTGCATACACCGCCTTTCGTAAGGTCTGGGAATTGCGGAAAGCCATAATCTCACAGAAGATTTTTTCGGTAAGAGTCAGGTCCATGTCTACCCGGGATTCCCCGGTATTGGGGCAACTTACGTTAATCTCGATGTAATCGCCAGCCTTGTAGGCAATGGAAAAACTTTCCACAACATCCTTCAGTTTATCGTTCTCGTCGGTGAGGCCCGGCGTTTCTGCGACAGAGACACCCACGCACATGCCAACCTTGTGGGCCTTCGTCAACTGGGAATCCACCCGCTGGGCAATGACCTCTACCCCTTCGTTGTTCAACCCCATGCTGTTGTGGATGGCGCGTTCTTCTTCAAGGAAACCGATGCGGGGGCGGTGGGTGTTGCCTTCTCGGAAATTGCGGGTAGCGGTCCCCACGGAAATACCGCCAAAGCCCATGTTTGCATAATCGCAAATGCGTCTTGCAGTCTTGTTGGCACCGGCGGCCAGAATAATGGGGCAACCCAGGTAAAGGGAATTGCTATGGTCCGGAAAAGTAATTACACGCTTCAAGGTCTTGGATTTGTCCGGTCGACCACCCATGAAGGGTATAAAGGGAGCGAACCTGGCTGCGTGTTTCAGGGAATCGTGGCGAAATTCCGGATTATTATGGAAAATCTTTCGAATCAGGGCCAGGACCCTATCACCAAAATTCAGGTAATACTCGTGATTTACGAAATTAAAAGACATTTTCAATCCTTTGATGTTTGGTGACAGGAATCACTTTAAAGATTTTATTATAACTATAAAATAGCAAATAACAAAATAATCATTTATAATCATTTACGATAAGTTTACTTGAAACACACCGCAGGTATCATTTCAACCGATTTTCTTTGCTATCTTATGGTTTGACAACGGGTAGACATGACCTAATTCTTTTGGAACACATACATGGAAAAACAACTTAAAGACACCATCCACGAGAATATGCCCCGGTATATCGAGAAACTGGGCAGTTTGGTGCGCATTCCCTCCATCAGTTTTGACAATTTCGACCAAAGCCATGTTCTGGAATCGGCCCAGGCCGTCAAGGAAATGTTCCTTGAAGCAGGGCTTTCCAACGTGCAATTCTTGACACCCCCCAGCGGCCGGCCAACGGTGTACGGCGAAAGCCTTACCACTCCGGACAAGCCGACCATACTGCTGTATGCCCACCACGACGTTCAGCCCCCCATGCGTGAATCCCTTTGGAACACCAAGCCCTTCGAGGCTGTCATGGGTGAAAATGGTGAACGTCTTTTTGGGCGAGGAACCGCCGACGACAAGGCGGGCATCATCACCCACCTGGCCGCTTTTGAACAGGTACGGGTCTGGAAAAAGCAGGACGGCCCCAACCTGAAATTCATTATCGAGGGCGAAGAAGAATCCGGCAGTGCAGGGTTTGCGCAAATTCTAAGGGAACATGCGGATCTTCTAAAATGCGATGCGGTCATTGTCGCAGACCTTGGGAATTTCGCCAAGGGCACGCCCTCCATTACCACCACACTTCGCGGCATGAGCGCGGTATCCGTGGAGCTTAGATCTACCAAGGCGCCACTTCATTCCGGCTCATGGTCGGGCCCTATTCCCGATGTGGGCCAGGTTCTTTGCCGCATGATTTCAAACTTGACCGACGGCACAGGCAGGATCCTCATTCCTCATTTCGAAGATACCATGATTCCGCCTACCGCAGAAGAATTGGCATCTTACAAGAGCCTGGGCATGACCGAACAAATTTTCCGCAACGACGGCGGTGTTTTGGAAAACGTACAACTGAAAGTTCCCGAAGATGAAATTCTCTTGTCTTTGTGGCGCCGCCCCTCTATCGTCGTAACCGCAATGGAAGTGGGAAGCCGCACCAACGCAGGTAACGTCTTGCAAGACACCGCCTACGCCCGAATTGGCATCCGTCTTGCTCCGGGAATGGATGCCGATGTTGCCACCCGACAACTTGTAGAGTTCCTCAAGCAGCAAGTTCCCTACGGGATTGAAATCAAGATGGATATAGAAGACGGTGCAAACCCGTTTGTGACGGATACGGACCATCCCTTCTTCAAGTTGATGAGCAGTTCCATGGGCTTGGCATACCAGTCCCCCACCAAATTCATCGGTTGCGGGGCGAGCATCCCTGGCGCAGAACTTTTCCGCAAGACTTTTGGCGAAATCCCAATTCTTTTGACTGGTCTTGAAGATCCTGAATGCAATGCCCACGGTGAAAACGAAAGCCTTTATCTGCCGGACTTTGAAAAGGGAATTCTTGCCGAGACCTTGTTCTTTGGAGGTCTATGATGAATCCCCGACTTGTTGTTTTGACGGGTGCAGGCATCAGTGCAGAATCCGGGCTCCGTACATTCCGCGGCAACGACGGCATGTGGGAGCACGAGAATATCGATGACGTATGCACTCCCGAAGGATACTACCGAGACCGCAAGAGGGTCAAGGACTTCTACAATTTCTTGAGACGGGGCCTCAAGGAACATGAGCCCAATGCGGCGCACTTTGCCTTGGCGGAATTGGAGAAACGACTGGGCAATGATTTTCTGCTGATTACCCAGAACGTAGACGACCTTCACGAACGCGCCGGCAGCCGCAAGGTTCTCCACATGCATGGGGACCTGAACCGTTTGACCTGCGAAAGGAATCCAGACCACAAGTTTGTATTCACCGAAGACGAAACCATGGATACGGTCTGTCCCTTCTGCGAAAGCATGAGCAGGCCGGACATCGTGTTCTTCGGGGAGCCGCCGTTGTACATGGATCGGATTCAAGACGCCTTGCGGCAGTGCGAGGAATTTGTGTACATAGGGACAAGCAGCGTGGTTTACCCGGCGGCAGGCTTCAAGAGCTTTGCCAAGAGTTATGGGGCAAAAGTGACCTGCCTTAATTTGGAGGTTCCCGAAAACGACCCCTATACGGATATCTGTATTCAGGGGAAGGCCACGGAGATCGTGCCCAGGTGGTGTAAGGCGTTCAAATAGAGCTGAGGTCGAGTAATAACGCAAGGGGATACCCCCTTGGAACCCCAAACAAAAAACATTGATGTCATCCCAGGCAATTGACCTGGGATTTTTTTCACTTGATCCCGGCTCAAGGGCCGGGATGACATTAACCGAAGGACGGGATGACATTGTGGGGTGAGATCCCGGGTCAAGCCCGGGATGACATTAATCGAAGGACGGGATGACATTAATCGAAGGCCGGGATGACATGTAACGACGGCCGGGATGATATATAATGACGCAAGGGGGCGCAGCCCACCACTGGAACTCCGACGAAAAGCATCACTACGTTCGTTTTTATGGTAATGTTGTAGGTAAAAGTTTTTATTTGCACTTGCCAAAACAAATAATTTTTTATATATTCTCGCACATGAAAACGATGAACATGAACAACGCTTGGTGGTGGCAGACCCTGTAACAGGAGT
>JABUUR010000514.1 GCA_021443065.1 Fibrobacter sp. | reverse complement strand
TTTGCGTGTAAGCTTATTCAGCGACCCTGCGGATTGAGAGATCCCGGGGCAAGCCCGGGGCAGGCTTAGGCCGGGATGACAGAGAATAGAGGCGAGGGATCCCGGGGCAAGCCCGGGATGACAGCGGAAGGGGCCCGGGATGACAGAGGGTCAAGGCCGGGGGCTCAGAAACCGGTCCGCCCAGGCGACAGCAGAAACAGCGTCCGTCAACACTCCATCCAACTGAAGTTCAAAACTCTTCTTGATGATTTCTCCCATCTGCTTTCCGGGTTTCACCCCGAGGTCCAGCAGCATTTTTCCCGTAAGGTAGGGCTGGGGCGCGGCGTCGAGCAAGTCAAGCCCCGAGGCGGCCTGCCAAAAATCGTCTGCAAAGGAGGGTTTCTTGAACAAGGAAGCGGGCGTACATTTTACCAGCAGGGCCAAAAGTTTTAAGCTGTCGAGACGCACCGCCAGCCGGCGCAAGGTAGGAGCCGTGGGAACCGTCTCGAAATCCAGTTCGCCATAGCACTTGAGAATTTCGGGCACCTTGCGATCCAGATGGATTTCGTTGGTGATGCGGGCAAGGAACTTGCGGGCGACTTCCCGCACATCGCCGCAAGGACATCCCGGTAAGGCATTCCCCGAAAGCAATGCCGCAAAGGCAAGTTCCGAGGACTCTTCGTCGGTAAGGCCGTTGCGGTTGTTGGCCACACCGTCCAGAAGTTGCCCCAAGATTATCCAGCCCTCGTCACGAGACGAACCTCCCATAGGTTGAACCTGCGGGAAGTATTCGTCCAGCCCTATCTGGAGAAAAGCCTTCAACCCTAGGGAGGGTTTGCCCGGCTTGAGCAGCCACTTCTTGAATTCTTCAAAAAGGCGCTCCATGCTCAAGTCGTCCAGAGAAAGGGTGCGGCAAATTTCAACGGTCTCGGGAGCCAGATTCAAGGCGAATCGGCTGGCAAACTGCACCCCCCGAAGAATACGGAGGGAATCTTCGGCAAAGGCCGGCCCCACATGGCGCAGGCAGCTGTTTTTCAAGTCCTCAATGCCGCCGTAGGGGTCGCAGAGCCTTAAATCCGGCAGTTCCATGCCCATGGCGTTGATGGTAAAGTCCCGACGCAGGGCGGCCTCCCTGAAACTCAACTTGGCGTCGGTATGGACTACAAAACCCTTATGGCCATAACCGACCTTGCTCTCGGTTCTCGGAAAAGAAAAATCCAAAGACTCGCCCTTCATGGACAAATGGATGACACCGAAGGCTTTCCCGACGAGATTTGTCTTGCCGTACTTCGAAAGAATCGGCAACAACTGGTCCTGTGTAAGGTCATAGACTTCCACATCGTAATCGCGGCAATTCTTGCCAAGAAGGGCGTCGCGCACCCAGCCGCCCACAAGGTAGGCCCGGCCGCCGGCATCGACGATATCCGCTGCGATTTTAAGCAGGCGCCTCGGAAGTTCCGGCTCGAAAAATTCGCCCGCCAGAGTCTGCACCATAGCCATTTACGCCCTACTCCTGCCCGGTCTCAGACGGTCCGCCATTCTTGTTGGAGTAGCGGTCGTAAATGCTCTGGGTCTCCACGCCCGAAGAATCCCTAAGGGCATCCGACACGGAAATGTCCTGGGAACCGTTGGACTGCTTCGCCAAGGAATCGCTGTCGGCGTAACGTTCGTAAATGCTCTTACCCATGGACTCGCCCTTTTTCTTGGATTCCTCCGCACGGCAAGTCTGGAGTTCCTCTTCCATGTAGGCCCGTTGGTCCGGAGAATAGGTCATGGTGTTCAGCCGGTATTCGATTTCCTCGCAAACCAGGCCCTGCCTTTCTGCGGCGCAAGAAACAAGCAAGGCGGAAACCATCACGATTAAAAAGACGATAAACTTTCTCATAAGATTGCCTAACGGATAACAATAAACTTGCCTTTCTTTGTTTTGGACGGGGCGTTTATTACGTAGTAATAGACACCGGGAACAACCAACTTTCCGTCCTTGCCCTTACCGTCCCATTCGATGCGACCACCGTACACGTCCTCGCCCTTAAAATATCGGATCAGACTACCGCCCCTGTTGTAAATGCTGACCGTGGAATTTTCCGCCATGTTTTCGATAACGAAGTTCTTGTGGATTCCCGGGCGGAAGGGTATGGGATAGGCGGAGACATTCACCGCCGCAGAATCCGTCATATTGGCCTTGGTCTCTTTCAAGTCCTTGCGCCTGCAACAGGAAATTCCGTTTTCGTGGGCAAAACAGGCAAGGCCTAGAACCGGGTCGACGGCAACATCCTTCACATCGTCGTCGAACAAGCCGTTCTTCGTTGTGTAGCGTATGGTAGACAAAGAATCCGGAGACTTACCCTTGGGCGACAACCTGAATGCCCCCTGGTTCGAAGATCCCACCCAAAGATTTCCGTGGTTGTCCACGTCGATAGAGGTAAAGTCGGCACCCAGCACGCCGTTGATGGAAGAGGGCGACACCAAGGTGTCCGATTCCTCGTCGTAATAGACAAGCATGGAAGAAGACACCATCCAAAGGCGGTTTCCCACGGGGTCGAAAACGGCGTCGGAAGGGGACGGGTGGATGCCTTTTACAGTCTTGACCGTCACGTTGACCAATTCGTTGCCGTAATCCTTGGGATTGGAAAAACGTACCACGTCCAGGTTGCCCGCATCGCCGTACGCCAGGCCTTCCTTTGTGCCCACATACACGACCCATGAGCCGTCGTCATCCACCTTCGCATGCATAGGTCCGCCGGACATTTCGGAACCGATGTTTTTTGCACAATGGACTTCGCCATTCTTTGTAAAGTAGAGGAGGCTGTAGCCGTCGTTGCTCAAGGACGCCGACAAGAACCCCGAACCGTCGGGCGCAGGGATGGACGAAAACGCGATGGGGAAATTGACGACGAACTCATCGAAGCAGTGGCCTTCGCCAGGCTTGAACTCGTGAACCATTTCGCTGCCGTCCTTATCGAAGATAAAGAATCCCTGGCCCCAAGGGTGGAAGAAAATATACCCGTTGGGCAGCGTGGACAGGGTTTTCATTCTCAGGTTCGACGCAGCCTCGTAACTGCCGTGGCCTTCGTAGGCGAAACTGGAATGCCACCAATGGGAGGCCTCGCTGGCGCCAAATTTTCCATAGGTCGTAGCCGTAATAAAACCGCCGTTGGACATTCTTGTCAGTTCATAAAAGGAATGCAGATTAATATCGTTGCGGGAAGACAAGACTTGCCTCTGGGATCCCTTGACGTAATGGATGGACTGGTCGGTCATTTCGAAGGCTCCCTGCTCGGTATCGATGGACCAGATGGAATCCCGATTTTCAAGTTCCTTTATTTTAAGGGACCCGCTCTGTTTTTCCCAAGAGGCCGGGTCGCTCAAACGTGCGTCCTTCATCATGTCCGCCCAATCCATCTTGCGGGCATAGACATCGCTTTTCAGACGCACATAGAGGGTATCCCCTCGGACGGCGACCCGCGACACACCGTCTACCGCCAAGGACTTCGAGCCAATGCGGTCGATGGTCATTATGGAAGTCTCGTTCCTTATGTCAAAAAAGGCAAGACGGTCTTCGAAGGGGAGCACCAGCACAAAGTCCTTGCTTACCGCAGAACCCGGCACGAAACGGGCCTTTTTTTCGACGTAGGACCTGTTCATGACCCGCCAGGACCTTTTATTGTCGATAAACACCGCGATCTGCCCGAATTCAGAAATCGAAAGGATGCCGCCCTTGGTAACGACAATGCCCAGGATCCTTGAGGTTTCCAGCCCATCTTCGGAGTGGTACATTTCATCGCTTGCCAGTGACCTGTACCGGACGCCCCCGCCCGTGGCAAGCATTACGCCCTCGTCGCCATAAGGGATACCGTCGTAAATGGGGAACGGATTGGAAGTAGACTGCCAGGTTTCAGCAGCCATCGCCTCTGAAAGGAAAAACAGCGCAACAAGAATGTGGGGAATAAACTTCACTTCCAAAAATTACGAAATTTAGACGGCGTTCGTTGTGGTCACCCCCAAAATTTTCGCCAGAGCATCGTTCTTTTCTATCAATACATCCTGGTCGTCGCTCTTTTGCCTCATTTTTTTCAAGGCCCTGCGACGCTTTTTTGCCAAGGCACAACTGGAAATCCGCTGCTGCTCGCTAATTTCATTCAGGGACATTCCGTTGAGAAAGGTAAGTTCAACGGTCTTCCTTTCAATGACGGACAGTTCCGACATGAGAAATTTCAGATTCTTTTCCACTAGGTCCTGCCTCTCGTTGTCGTTGAAATGGAGATTCGACGACAGGGGATAGAAATCGTAGGAAGCCTGGTTGTCGGAAAGGCGGGAAAAGGGCAATTCCCGAAGACGCCTTCTGAACTGGTCGTAGCGTGCATGTTCCACCACTGCAGAAAACCAATTGTACAGCGGCGTGTTCAAATTCATTGTACCGGCGTTTTTGCAGTATTTCAAGGCAACATCCTGAAAAAGATCGTCTGCAGCCTCGGGAGAATTACTCCTGGATGTACAAAGTTTATAAATTTTGTTTGCGTTTTCCTTCCAAACGCTTTCAAGTTTTTGTTTTGATTCTGTAAAAATTCTTTGGTTATCCATATAAGAAAACACGAGAATTTTGACAGCGGTCTTTCAGTTGGGTGAAAATTTATGAAATTAGACGAAAAAAAGAAGGGTCCTAGAAATTTTGCCAACAATTGTTTGCAAAGTGCATTGTTCATGGCCTTTTTACTGTTCTTCCCCTTGACAATCTCCGCCCAGGAATTCAACATGAACGGCATGCCGCCTCCGGAAATGTGGATGGACTATACCGCAGGCGAACTAAAGGCCGGGTCCAGCCTGATTGTCAACATTGTCATTCCGGACAACTGGCACGTTAACGCCAACATCCCTGCCGAAGAATTTTTAAAGCCCTCGTCCATAGACGTGGAAGCCCAGGGAATTTTCTTTGGGACGCCCAAGTGGCCTACGCCGATCAAGGAGTACAGCGAGGCACTGGACCTGGAGAACCTGGTTTTCCGGGGGAACTTTCAGGTGGAGCTCCCTATCGACAGCGTATCCGAGGGTTACGACAGTCTTTCGACAAAGATTACGTTCCACTACCAGGCTTGCGACAATTCCATCTGCCTCGCCCCTGCGGAAAAGACGATTTTCTTGAAGGGCGGAATGGGCGGTACAGGCGGCACGAGCCTAAAAAAAAACACCCAGGCATCACCCGAAAATGACGAGTTCGACCTTGCGGCACAGTGGGCCGCCGCAGGCTCAGCCAACGATACCGTCAATAAAGCAGCAGTCGCAACTGCCGAAGATTCCGCCCCGGAAGGTATTGCAGGCATTCTGGCCCTTTTGCTGTTCGCATTGCTGGGCGGCGTCGTCTTGAACTTGATGCCCTGCGTTCTGCCTGTTCTTTCGTTAAAATTGTTCAGCCTGATCAAACAGGCAGGCGAAAGCCGGGGCAAGTTGCTTGCCCTGGGCTTTAGCACCGCCGCCGGCATACTCGCAAGTTTCTGGGTGCTCGCAGCCGTTGTCACCGTCATCAAGGTCGGCGGCGGCAACGCAGGCTGGGGCATGCAATTCCAGAGCCCGGGATTCATCGCCTTCATGGTAGTTATTTTGTCTGCATTCGCCATGAGTTTCTTCGGGGTGTTCGAAGTCTGGCTTCCATGGAACGCCACCACCAGGATGGACGCCGCCGGTCAAAAATCCGGCCTGGTGGGCGCGTTCTTTACAGGCGCCCTGCTGGTCCTTCTAAGCACCCCTTGTTCGGCCCCCTTCCTAGGTACCGCCATGGGGTTTGCCTTTACCGCAAGCGCCCCGGTATTGTTCCTGTTCTTTACCGCGGCAGGCGTGGGTCTTGCCTTTCCCTACCTTCTGGTAAGCGCATTCCCTTCCCTGTTGAAAGTGTTGCCAAAGCCCGGCCCCTGGATGGTCAAGCTCCAGAAAGTCATGGGCGTTCTGCTTTTTGTCACCGTGGCATGGCTCCTGTGGATTGTAAATGAACAAGCCGGCGGTGAGGGCGTAGGTCTGTTCTTGATTGTCCTCGCCTTGTCGGTGCTTGCAAGCGTCGCCCTGGGGAAAATCGCCCCTCCCGGCGTAGCCTTCGTCCGTGAAATCGGCGTGGCCGTCATTTCCGCCGCAATCCTGTTCGGAGCATGGTTCGGCATTTTGGCCAACCGCTACGACTCCATTGTCCAGGACCGCTTCGACGCACGTATGTCGGAGCAGACGACCGAAGACGGCTGGCTTCGCTACAGCCCCGCCTTGATGGAAGAAATGGCCAAGGCAGGCCGTACCGTGTTCATTGACGTTTCTGCGGACTGGTGCATTACCTGCAAGGCCAACGAGGCCGCCGTATTGAACCGCGAAGAATTCATCCGCGCCATGGACAGCCTGAACGTGGCTCGGGTCAAGGCAGACTGGACCCGCGAAACTCCGGAGGTCAACGCCCTGCTGAAGAGCATGGGCAAATCCGGCGTGCCCGCCTACGCCATCTACCCCAAGGGAAGCGCCGACAAGCAAATCGTGCTGCC
This sequence comes from Fibrobacter sp., assembly GCA_021443065.1. Classification (GTDB taxonomy): domain Bacteria; phylum Fibrobacterota; class Fibrobacteria; order Fibrobacterales; family Fibrobacteraceae; genus Fibrobacter. The sequence continues at coordinate 2,060 of JABUUR010000514.1, read as the reverse complement.
GGAACTGTTGACCACAGGCTCCATCGTAGAAAAAATCAGCGGTCTGTAGTCAGTGGATTGCGGTTAGTGTATGGTAGCTGGTAAAGTCATCCCGGGCACTCACCCGGGACCTCCCGCCGCTATTCGCTGTCATCCCGGCCTAAGCCTGCCCCGGGCTTGCCCCGGGGAGCCGGGATCTTTCATGCATTGCATTGCCGAAAAATCTTGCGAAGCCTGACTTTTCGTTGGGAGTCCAGGGGGAGCATCCCCCTGCGTCATTACAGTCAACCAAAAAGCCTAGCGCCGTTTTCCTTCCTTCTTATACCGCTCAATGCATTCCTGGTAGAACTCATAAGTCTGCAGGCCGATGGCCTTCCAACTGAACACGTCGATTGCACGCTTGCGGCTCACCTCGCCCATCTTTTTTGCCATCTCCGGATTAGTCAAAATGGTATTCAACTTGTTGGCGAAATCCGTCTGGAACGCCTTGGGGTCGGAAGGCTCGAAGTTGGTTTCGGAAACAGGCTTCAAAGGAACAAGGAATCCTGTTTCGCCGTCCACGATAATCTCGGGAATGCCGCCCACGGCGCTGCCCACCACGGGCGTGCCGCAACTCATTGCCTCCAGATTGATAATGCCGAAGGGTTCGTAAAGTGACGGCGTGGCAAACACGGTGGCGTGGCTGTACAGCACCCGCAGTTCCTCGTGGGGTACCGCCTCCTGAATCCATACAACACCGTCGCGAGTCCTCTGGACTTCTTCAATCAGGGCCTTGCATTCGTCGGCCAGTTCCTGGGTGTCGGGCGCTCCCGCACAAAGGACCACCTGGGCATTCCTGTCGATCTGGGGAATGGCCTGGATCAGCTGGCTAATGCCCTTTTGGCGGGTAATGCGACCCACGAACAACACGAAAGGCCTGTCCGGGTCCACGCCCCACTTTTCCAGAATGCCCGCACTGAAGGTCGGCGCATAGAAATCAGCGTCGATACCGTTGTAAATCACCTTCACGCGGTCTTCGGGCACGCCGTAAAGTTTCATCACGTCGCGTTTCATGCCTTCGCTCACGGCGATAACGCCGTCGGCAGCCTCGTAGGCGGTACGTTCAATCCAGCAACTCATGGCGTAGCCGCCGTCTCCCAACTGTTCGGCCTTCCAGGGGCGGTGAGGTTCCAGGGAGTGGGTGGTGAGGATCAAGGGGCACTGCAACAGGCGCGAGGCAAGGACACCGCCAAAATGGCTATACCAGGTGTGGCAATGGATCACGTCGATGTCATTCATGGAGGCCGCCCACTGCAGGTTAATGTCCAGTGGCTTAAAGATCTTCTGGAAACGGTCGTCCCTGGGGGCCAGGCCCAGCTTGCGGCTAAAGCCGATGGCACGGATGTTGTCGTCGTCTTCGTTCTGCACGCCAAAGCAGCGGGCTTCCACATGGCAGTGTTTTGCCAATTCCTGGGTCAAAAACTTTACATGGATGCCGGCACCGCCGTAAATTTCCGGCGGAAACTCGTTAGTAAGGATAGCAGCGTTCATAAGAGTCTCCCAGAGGCGGTAAACAGGCGCCTCTTTTGCACAAATATACATCAAAAAAAGAAAAAAGATTCCTTGGCATTCACCAAGGAATCTCTGGAGTGTGTATGTAGGAAACCCTATTCTAACACTGGATCAGAACGTGATTAGAAATTCTTGCACTGTCCTTTCCAGTTGCCGCGTTCACCAACAATGGGGCCATTGATGTATGCACCGCTTGTGCCCACGAAGTCCTTTTGGCGGAAGTCTTCGCCGCCCAGGTGCCAACGCATCCAGGCAACGGTGGCGGCCATGCCGCCCCAAGGTCCGGAACCGTGGCCCCAGCCGCATTCGCCGTTCTGGCATTCGTTGCCCTGTCCGCCGGTCATCTTCAGGAGGCAAGCAGGAACCCCACCGGGCTGAATACCGTTGTAGTCACCTTCTGCGTTGGGGCGTTCCATGCCGCCCTCGCCATAGACGATGGCAATGGTCTTTTCCTTGCTGACCTTGGCTGCTGTGACGTGGTCGAATGCACCGCTGTTGTTCATGACGGCGGTAATCACGCGGCTATCACC